>CALCCU010000258.1 GCA_937900515.1 uncultured Gammaproteobacteria bacterium
CTTGGGCAGTTTGTCGTGTTTCGTCAAACAAATATGGGAAGTTAAAGTTTTGCTCTTGTGCAACACGCTGCATGTTCTCAAAAGAGTCTTCGTCATAATCAGCGGGGTCATTAGACATGATCGCCACTGTATTTATACCAAGTTGTTTTAATTCGTTGGTATCTCGAATAAGCCGATCTAGAATAGCCTTTACATATGGGCAATGATTACAAATAAACATCACCAAAAGACCATTTTCACCTCGACATTCTTCTAATGTCCAAGTCCTTCCATCAGTACCAGGCAATGAAAAATCAATCGCAGGCAGGTCAAAATCACATACAGGCGTTTCTAAACTAACCATAGGCTCTCGCGTAAATTACAGATTTATATCCTTCATTATCTAGATATAAAACTTTTTAGTAGGGATGCTTTCGTAACAGGTAATTTTATCAGACAAACAAAAATAATGCGATCTCAATCAATCATTCCAGTAAATTCAATCACTTAAAAACACTAAAGACTTGTAACTACCATTGAGTTAAAGTCTTTAATTATCAAAGCTTAGAATATTACTAGTTAATTTAGAGCATTAATATGACACTAATATTAATGCTCTATGTAAATATGCGCTTTGATGAGTACTCTATTCTCATAGTCATCAACTCGCCTGATATATAATAAGGCAGCAACCTATATACAATCGACTATTGATACATTATAGTTTTGTTAAACTCTGTGGAAAAACACACCACAAAATTAGGCTATAAGTCTTAATATTTCCGCTTAATATTGAAGCGTAGATACATAACGTCTATAATGCTAGATCCATTTTTTGCGACCCGATGAAGGGTTAGTCCTCACTATGTACATAGCTAGTTAGGGTGTTCGTTAACAAAATTACATGAAGGTACGTGACGTGAGTCAGCCAACAGAATTAACACAAGGTCTTTATCGGCCTGAATTTGAAAAAGACAACTGCGGTTTCGGTCTAATTGCTCAAATGGACGGAAAGCCTAGCCATTGGTTAGTTGAAACGGCCATTGAAGCATTAGGCAACCTAACCCATCGCGGTGCTATCGGTGCTGATGGTAAAACAGGTGACGGCTGCGGTTTGTTAATGAAAAAACCCGATGGGTTTTTCCGTGCTATTGCCGATGAACTGGGCTTCAACCTAGCTGATAACTATGCTGTTGGTATGGTATTTTTATCGCAAGATAATGACAAAGCTCAAGCAAACCAAAATGTAGTTACAGAAAAATTAACTGAACAAGGTCTTGAAGTTTTGGGGTGGCGAGATGTGCCCGTTGATGCTGAAACTGCCTGCGGTAAAACTGCTTTAGATTTATTACCTATCATGCGCCAAGTATTTGTTAATGCTGCTGCAGATATGGATGATGCTACGTTTGAACGTCACTTATACATCGCGCGCCGTTTATCTGAAAAAGCAGTTTCTAACGATGATGCTTTTTATATTCCAACCTTATCTTCACAAGTTGTGTCGTATAAAGGTTTGGTTATGCCTTCATACTTACCAATCTTTTATAAAGATTTGAACGACAAACGTATGGAAACAGCTATTTGTGTTTTCCATCAACGCTTCTCAACGAATACATGGCCACAATGGAAATTGGCACAGCCTTTCCGTTATTTGGCTCACAATGGTGAAATCAATACAGTTCGTGGTAACCGCAACTGGGCACTTGCTCGTGGCGCCAAATTTGCTACCAAACTAATTGATAATATGGATGATATTCGTCCATTGGTAAACGTCACAGGTTCTGATTCTTCCAGCATGGATAATATGTTGGAAGCAATGATGGCTGGCGGTATCAATATGTTCCGTGCAATGCGTTTGTTAGTGCCCGCTGCGTGGCAAAATGACAACACCATGGACCAAGATTTAAAAGCGTTCTATGATTACAACTCCATGCATATGGAACCATGGGATGGCCCAGCTGGCGTAGTATTAACAAATGGTCGCTATGCAGCATGTACGCTTGATCGTAATGGACTTCGTCCAGCTCGTTATGTAATCACAAAAGATCGTCATATTACGATCGCTTCTGAAGTCGGTGTTTACAAATATGAGCCTGAAGATGTTATTGCAAAAGGCCGCTTAAAACCAGGCCAAATGTTAGCAGTAGATACATCAAATGGTGAGTTGTTATTGCCTGATGATATCAATGAAACATTGAAAAAAGCACAGCCATACCGTGAATGGATTGAAACAAACCTTAAGCGTTTAGAAGATGGGGCTGATGATGAAACTCGCCCTACTCTTGAAGATGAACTGTTAAAGAGTTACGAAAAACTATTCCAAGTCAGCTTTGAAGAACGTGACCAAGTTATTCGCGTATTAGGCGAAGCAGGCCAAGAAGCTACTGGCTCGATGGGTGATGACACGCCTTTTGCCGTGATGTCTCAAAAAGAACGTTCACTATTCGATTACTTCCGTCAGCAATTCGCACAAGTAACTAATCCACCAATTGATCCACTACGTGAAAATATTGTCATGTCGTTGGAAACTTGTTTCGGCCAAGAAAACAACTTGTTCGAAGAAACTGAAGATCATGCTGAGCGTGTAGTCGTTGATTCACCTGTATTATCTGAAAGCCGCTTTCACCAGCTCCTAGAATTAGGAAAAACTGATGTAAACTATAAATCAAGCACTATTTCACTAGCTTACAAAGAAGAAACTGGCTTAGAAACAGCTCTTGATTCAATAGTTGAGCAGACTGTACAAGCCGTACGTGATGGCAGCGTCATCATTGTGTTATCAGATCGTGATCTTGATAACAGTAGTTTGCCCGTACATGCTTTACTTGTCACAGGTGCTGTTCACCAAAGATTAATTACTGAAGGCCTTCGATGTGATGCAAATATTGTAGTCGAAACAGCTACAGCTCGTGACTCTCATCATTTTGCAGTTCTATTAGGTAACGGCGCTACAGCGGTATACCCATACCTAGCTTACGCATGTCTAAATGACATGATTAAAACTGGTGAGATTAAAGACCTAACGCGTTCTGAAGTCTGCGCTCGCTACCGTAAAGGTATCAATAAAGGTTTGTTCAAAGTAACATCAAAAATGGGTATTTCAACCATTGCGAGTTACCGTGGTGCACAGCTTTATGAAATTGTTGGTTTAAACGAAGATGTTGTGAGCAAATGTTTCACAGCTACAACCAGTCGTATTGGTGGTACAAGTTTTGAAGAACTACACACAGAACAATTAGCACTCGCAGATCGTGCCTGGAATAAGCGTAAAAAACGTGAGCAGGGTGGTCTATTGAAATTTGTTCATGGCAGTGAATACCATGCTTATAATCCTGATGTAATCGCTACATTACAGAAAGCAGTTCAAGGCGGAAGTTATGATGACTATAAAGCTTACGCTCAGTTAGTTAATGAACGCCCAGCGATGGTTTTACGTGATTTACTAGAAATCAAACCTGCAAATAAACCATTATCACTAGATGAAGTAGAACCTGTTGGCAATATCTTATCGCGTTTTGATAGTGCTGGTATGTCTCTAGGCGCCTTATCTCCTGAAGCTCATGAAGCAATGGCGACAGCAATGAACCGCTTAGGTGGTCGTTCTAACTCAGGTGAGGGTGGTGAAGATCCTGCTCGCTTCGGTACTGAACGCGTATCTAAAATCAAGCAAATTGCATCAGGACGTTTTGGTGTCACTCCGAACTACCTCGTGAATGCTGAAGTTCTACAGATCAAAGTAGCACAAGGTGCTAAACCTGGTGAAGGTGGTCAATTACCAGGTGGTAAAGTCAATCAAATGATTGCGACATTGCGCCACTCAGTACCAGGCGTAACGCTTATTTCACCTCCGCCGCATCACGATATTTATTCAATTGAAGACTTAGCTCAGCTTATTTTCGATTTGAAACAAGTTAACCCAGATGCATTAATTTCAGTGAAATTAGTATCAGAAGCTGGCGTAGGCACAATCGCTGCAGGTGTAGCTAAAGCGTATGCTGATTTAATTACTATCTCTGGTTACGATGGTGGTACAGCAGCTAGCCCATTAACCTCGGTTAAGTATGCAGGTGGCCCATGGGAATTAGGTTTATCTGAAACTCACCAAACACTTCGCGCTAATGACTTACGCGATAAAGTGCGTCTACAAACAGATGGTGGCTTGAAAACTGGTTTGGATGTTATTAAAGCAGGTATTTTGGGGGCAGAAAGTTTCGCATTTGGTACAGGTCCAATGGTAGCCCTAGGTTGTAAATTCTTACGAATCTGCCACTTGAACAACTGCGCGACCGGTGTTGCAACTCAGAATGAGACTTTGCGTAGCAGCCACTTTATCGGTTTGCCGCAGATGGTGATGAACTACTTCCAGTTTGTTGCCCGTGAGACCCAAGAATGGTTAGCCATTTTGGGTGTTAGTAATATGGCTGACTTGATTGGTCGAACTGATTTATTGAAAATCCTGCCAGGAACAACTGACAAGCAACGTAAATTGGATCTAGAACCACTATTGTCTACTGCAGGTGTTGCAGCTGATAAGCCTCAGTACTGTATTGCACCGAAAAATGAACCTTATGATAAAGGTGAATTAGCGGAGCAAATGATTGTCGACATGCAAGAAGCAATTGCTAATAAAACTGGCGGTTTCTTTGAGTATGATGTCCGCAATATCCATCGCTCAATCGGCGGACGAATTTCTGGTGAAATTGCTCGCCACCATGGTAACTATGGCATGTCTGACACGCCAATTCGCTTGCAATTGAAAGGTTCTGCAGGTCAGAGTTTTGGTGTCTGGAATGCTGGTGGTCTTGAAATTCGCCTTGAAGGTGACGCCAATGACTATGTGGGTAAAGGTATGGCTGCAGGGAAACTCAGCATTTACCCATCGCCGGAAAGTCACTTCGCTACGCAAGAAGCAAGCATCATGGGTAACACCTGTTTATATGGTGCAACTGGTGGTGAGCTTTATGCCTCAGGTATGGCTGGTGAACGTTTTGCTGTACGAAACTCAGGTGCAACTGCGGTTGTAGAAGGCATCGGCGATCATGGTTGTGAATACATGACAGGTGGTGTTGTAGCTGTACTCGGTGAGTCGGGCCTAAACTTCGGTGCAGGTATGACGGGTGGTTTTGCTTATGTGCTGGATTTAGATGACACATTCTCAGAACGCTATAACCCTGAATTAGTTGAACTAGTACGTATGGATGGCGCTGAATTATCAGCACATGCACTGTATTTGAAAACATTGATTGAAAACCATGTGCGTGAAACAAATAGTACATGGGGTAATGAGTTACTCGATATGTTTGAGCAGCGCTTAAGCCAATTCTGGTTAGTTAAACCTAAAGCAGCCGCATTAGATAGTTTGTTAGAACTAGCCAACAAAGCAGCATAAGAAAACAGAGCAAAAATTATTATGGCAAAAAATACGTTTCAATTTTTAGATGTAAAACGTCACGATCCTAAAAAGTTCGATGCAGACACTCGTGTTGAAAACTTTGGTGAAATATACCAAGGCTTCGAAAAAGACACTGCTGCGGAGCAATCTGATCGCTGTTTAGAGTGTGGAAATCCTTATTGTGAGTGGAAATGCCCCGTTCATAACTACATTCCAAACTGGTTAAAATTAGTCAGTGAAGGTAATATTATCCAAGCGGCTGAGCTTGCTCACCAAACCAACACGCTACCTGAAATCTGTGGTCGAGTTTGTCCTCAAGATCGCTTGTGTGAAGGAGCTTGTACACTTAATGATGGTTTTGGTGCTGTTACCATCGGTTCTGTAGAAAAGTACATTACTGATACTGCTTTAGAACAAGGCTGGCGTCCTGACTTATCGACAGTGAAGGATACGGGTAAACGTGTTGCTGTGATTGGTGCAGGTCCAGCTGGTTTAGGCTGCGCAGATGTGCTTGTACGGGCGGGTGTAAAACCAGTTGTATTCGATAAACATGAAGAAATCGGTGGCCTACTTACATTTGGTATCCCTGAGTTTAAGCTTGAGAAAGAAGTGGTTAAACGTCGTCGTGAAGTATTAGAAGGCATGGGCGTAGAGTTTGTGCTGAATACTGAAATCGGTAAAGATGTCGACTTCCAAGCCCTTGTTGATGAATACGATGCTGTTTTCTTAGGCATGGGCACATACACCTACATGAAAGGTGGTTTCCCAGGCGAAGATAAGCAAGGGGTTTATGAAGCATTGCCTTACTTAGTGGCTAACAACAAACAGTTATTAGAACTAAACCCTGATAACTACGTTAATCTTGAAGGAAAAAAAGTCGTTGTTCTTGGTGGTGGTGATACTGCTATGGATTGTAACCGTACAGCTATTCGTCAAGGTGCTACTAGCGTTCAATGTGCTTATCGCCGTGATGAAGAAAATATGCCGGGCTCACGTCGCGAAGTAAACAACGCACGCGAAGAAGGCGTTGAATTCTTATGGAATCGTCAACCAATTGAAGTAGTTGGTGATGACCAAGTAACGGGTATTAAAGTAGTTACAACGGCTTTAGGTGAGCCTGATGAGAATGGTCGTCGTCGTCCAGAAGCCATTCCGGGTAGCGAAGAAATTATTGAAGCTGATGCAGTTGTTATTGCCTTTGGTTTCCGCCCAAGTCCTGCACCATGGTTTGCTGATTTTGGTATTGATGTAAACAACTGGGGTGGTGTTGTTGCTCCTGCAAATGGTCAACATGCTTACCAAACAACTAATGAAAAAGTCTTCGCCGGCGGTGATATGGTTCGAGGTTCAGATCTCGTTGTTACTGCTGTATGGGAAGGTCGCCAAGCTGCTGATGGTATTTTAGATTACCTAAAAGTGTAACTAAGCTTGCTTGACTACCCGCTTAGTTGATCTACATCAGCTAACTATAAGGCTTCATGATGTCGGAAAGTATTTTCGAGTATTATGGAGCCTTATTTATATCTGTACTATTTGTGTATTTTATTTGTGAGGATGTTGTACGTGGCAGAATTAAAAAATGATCGCTATTTAAAGGCTTTATTGCGTCAACCTGTCGATAAAACGCCTGTATGGATCATGCGTCAAGCAGGAAGATATTTACCAGAGTACCGTGAAGTCCGTGCAAAAGCTGGTGATTTTATGACTTTGTGCTCTACCCCCGAGCTTGCTTGTGAAGTTACATTACAACCTTTACGTCGCTTTGATTTAGATGCTGCAATTATTTTCTCTGATATCCTGACTATTCCTGATGCTATGGGGTTAGGCTTACATTTTGTTGCTGGCGAAGGTCCTAAATTCAACTCAGTAATTCAATCAGCAGCTGACATAGCTAAATTAGGCGTTCCAGATATGGAAGATAACCTAGGCTATGTGATGGATGCCATTCGTTTAACTCGTCGCGAAATCAATGGTAAAGTACCTTTAATTGGGTTCAGCGGTAGTCCCTGGACACTTGCATGCTATATGGTTGAAGGCGGGTCAAGCAAAGACTTTGCTAAAGTAAAAGGTATGATGTTCGACGAGCCAAAACAAATGCATGCATTACTTGATGTATTAGCAGATTCGGTTATCGCTTACTTAAATGCTCAAATTGCAGCTGGAGCTCAATCAATCATGTTATTTGATACATGGGGCGGAGCACTAAGCAGAGAAAATTACCAAGAGTTCTCATTAGCTTATATGCAGAAAATTGTATCTGGATTAACGCGTGAAGCTGAAGGTAGAACAGTACCTGTAACCTTATTTACGAAAGGTGGAGGTCAATGGTTAGAGCTAATGGCTAATACAGGTGTTGATGCTGTTGGCCTTGATTGGACAACTGATATTGCCACAGCACGCCAACGAGTAGGAGAAAAAGTGACTCTGCAAGGCAATATGGATCCTTGTGTACTTTATGCTTCAGCTGATCGTGTTGAGCAAGAAGTCGCCAACGTGTTAGCAGGCTTCGGTCAAGGAAACACAGGTCACGTATTCAATTTAGGTCACGGTATCCACCCAACTATTGCACCAGAAAACATGAGTCGCTTAGTCGATTCAGTTCATAATATCAGCGAACAATACCACCGCTAAAACAGAGTTAACTCTATGATTTTGGCTTGAATAATCTATCTAAGGTCAAAATCATAGAGATCTAATATGCAAAATACCTCTCCATATAAAAGCCAGTTGATAGGGTTTAGCCTAGCTATTACAGGCACGTTACTTTTTTCACTAAAATCGATATTTATAAAGTATCTTTATCAGCAAGGCTTAAACGCTGACTCCGTATTAGTATTAAGAATGGCACTAGCGCTACCCATCTATATCGCAATATTGATTGCAGCGTTACGAACTCAAAGCCAAATTACACTTAATAGCAAGACAACAACAACAGTCTTCTTTCTCGGCTTTATAGGGTACTATCTAGCATCATTATTCGACTTGATGGGCCTTGAACTTATTACGGCTCAACTCGAACGACTCAGCTTATTTACCTACCCTTTTCTAGTTGCGATACTCGGCTTTCTCTTCTTTAAAGAACCGATTACACGTAAAGTACTCTTCGCGTTTATTACTAGCTATGCAGGTCTATGGATAGTCATGGGGCAGGAACTTGCTCTAACAGGCAATAATGTCCTTCAAGGTGTTAGTTTAGTACTCGCTTCTGCACTTAGCTTCTCATTTTATGTGCTTTTTAGCCGGCCATTAATCAAACGGTTAACCAGTGTTTTGTTCACAAGCCTTGCGATGGTCTCTTCTAGCATCTTTGCTCTATTACATGGTGTAGTCATCATTGACTGGAATTCGCTGTTCATAACCGATGTAGCTTGGCTCTGGCTTGTTCTTTTAGTAATTCTAAGTACAGTAATTCCAAGTTTTATGATGACAGAGTCAATACAACGAATAGGACCGACTCAGACAGGAATTGCTGGTATGCTTGGGCCTATTTTCACTATCGCACTAGCGGTGTATCTACTATCAGAACCATTTACCTTAGAAATAGCACTAGGCGTTGCATTAGTTATTACAGGCGTACTCAGCCTGATGATTAGAAAATAGTTTTACTATCATCGGCCATCATTTCGCAGGCGAACATGCTTAACCCTGGCCTGGCGTTGAGCTCTAAGATGAACTTAAAAGTAGGAAGTTGCATTTAGGATGCCTATGCTGCCCGATAAGAAGTAAGTTCACGAACCAGAGATATAAACTCTAGTTGATATGCCTTCCTAATGCTATATAACTAAATGCAGTATGTAATAAACTACATTCACAGTTCGTCAGCTTTTATCATATACATGTAAAGTTATACTTCTATATGACTTCTTGAAAGAGCCTGAGTATTTTATTTAAGGAGGAAAATCATTTATAAATGGCAGAAACAAGAAACCCTGCTAATGCAGGGCTTTAGTTTCTTGTTTATTTTAATGATGAGTTATGGTGGTGGCTATACCTAGATTCGAACTAGGGACCCCATCATTATGAGTGATGTGCTCTAACCAACTGAGCTATATAGCCATACCAAGCGGAGAATTCTACGATGTTAGCTAGTAAATATCAATCTTTTTTTTAAAATTAAAGCCAATCACTTAATTTGACACCAACACCAATACTATTTGAATGCGAATTATAGTCTATTAAGTTTTCACCATAACCATTAAACCACTGTACATAGCCATTAATTTTATGACTTATAGGGAAGGTCCAACCAAATTCAAATGCGCCATGATTATCACTAAAATCAAGGTTATTACGTGTCATAAAACTAAACGATTGATTGCCCATTTTATAAACACCACTCAGCTCGAAGTTACCTAAGTAATCATCAATATCTGGGTTATCATCATTATCAGTATCTTCAGGTAACCTTATCCAAGGTTTAAAGGAAAAGTAAGCGTTACCTTTTTCTACAATAAAGTCGGCAAAGACTCTATTCCAGCTGCGCGATAAAGAGCCAGCTTGACCATTAGACTGATGCACAATGCCTGTGCGAATGATTGAGCTACGAAACCCCCATAACTCGCTATCATTTTTAAATGATAGCCATACTTCAGGTTCATGGTTTGTTTCTCTAAACGGCGAAGAACTCTCTTTATTAAACTGCTGCCAAAAAAAACGTCCCGTATAAGCGGCATAAAGATCGCCATGGTGATTAAATACCCCCCTAATTAAAGGAACTTTAACACTAATCTGAAACTTTGTTTCCCATGGCTGCAAATGTACATCTCGGCTAGGAAATGCAGTACTAAAAGGTTCTTCATTTGGCTCAGAGAGATTATTACTAATTAGAATATAATTTGGCTTATGTGGAATGAGTGAAAAAGTCGATGCTTCGCCTTTCCGTTCCATTCTCAGCCTGTGCTCTATTGCAGATTGTGGCTTTACTGCTTCAGCTAAATTTAAGCTCTCAGGCTCGGCGCTATCAGCAGCGACTATACCCCCAACACGACTAGATTTATCCTGACAAAAGTCTTTTAACTCACCAACAGTGATACTATCATTTGCATTGAGTAGCTGCGCTTGCAAACATTCACTTAAGGAATCAGCAGCATTCGCTTGCCACGCTAACGGTATCATCGCGATTAATAATAAATTTGAAACAATTTTCATTGAATCATCATTTTCAATGCTTTTACTAAAACTGAAGATGAACTAAACGTTAAAACGGAAGTGCATCACATCACCATCTTGAATGATGTACTCCTTGCCTTCTAAGCGCCATTTACCTGCATCTTTAGCTCCAGCTTCACCTTTATATTCAACAAAATCTTCATAACTTATAACTTCTGCACGAATGAAGCCCTTTTCAAAGTCAGTATGAATTACGCCTGCGCCTTGAGGCGCTGTTGCACCAATCTGCACGGTCCATGCTCGTACTTCTTTAACACCAGCAGTGAAATAAGTCTGTAAGCCTAATAATGCATAACCACTACGAATCACACGGTTTAAGCCAGGCTCATCTTGGCCTATTTCTTCTAAGAACTCAGCTTTTTCTTCTGCATCTAACTCAGCGATCTCAGATTCCATTGCCGCACAAATACTCACAATAGATGCATTTTCCTTTTGAGCTAGTTCAGCAACAGCATCTAACAATGGGTTATTTTCAAAACCATCTTCAGCTACATTGGCTATGTACATAGTAGGCTTAATAGTCAGTAAGTGAAGTTCTGTTAATAAACCTAGTTGGTCTTCATCTAAGTTCATACCGCGAACAGGCTTGCCTTCGTTAAGTACTTCAGACATTTGTTTGAGTAATTCTAAACGAGCTTTTGCAACTTTATCGCCACCTTTAGCATCACGAGTTGTTTTAGTAATGGCTTTTTCAACACTCTCAAGATCAGCCAAAGCTAATTCAGTATTAATCACTTCGATATCATCAATCGGAGAAATTTTATTTGCAACATGAATGACATTATCATCTTCAAAACAACGTACTACATGTGCAATGGCATCTGTTTCACGAATATTCGCTAAGAATTTGTTACCTAAACCTTCACCTTTTGATGCACCTGCTACCAAGCCCGCGATATCAACAAACTCCATCGTTGTCGGCAATACACGTTCTGGAACAACAATTTCAGCCAAAGCATTCATTCGAGGGTCAGGTACAGGAACAATGCCAACATTAGGTTCAATAGTACAAAATGGGTAGTTCTGAGCCTCAATACCAGCCTCAGTAAGTGCGTTAAATAACGTTGATTTACCTACGTTTGGTAGGCCAACAATGCCACATTTAAATCCCATGGTACTTTTCCTATTGTGAGTGCAGCCAATTCATGGCTTTATCTAAATTACCTGTTAGAACATCTGGTAACACTCTTAACGAGTCATCAATTGCATGAACAATTTGCTGACGATCTGGTTGTGAGGGTTTACTGAGTACATAATCAGATACTTGACGACTATCGCCTGGATGATTAATACCAAGGCGACAACGTAAAAAATCTTTTCCACCTGCTTGAGAAATAATATCGCGTAAGCCATTGTGACCGCCATGACCACCACCACGTTTTAATCGTGCAGTGCCTGTAGGCAGATCAAGTTCATCGTGAACAACGATAATATTTGAGAGGGGAATTTTATAAAAATTTGCGAGTGCTGCCACAGATTGACCACTGCGATTCATAAAAACGAGTGGCTTTAACAGGAACAGCTTATGTTCTGATAATTGGCCCTGGGCCAACTGACCATGAAATTTATTTTCAACAGAGAATGTTGTATTTAAATCATGGGCCAGTTGATCCAGCCACCAAAACCCAACGTTGTGTCGGGTTTGTTCATATTGAGGGCCTGGATTACCCAATCCTGCGATTAACCAGTTAGCCATAGCTAGCCCTCAATATTAACTGAGATTACTCTTCAGTCGCAGCTTCTTCTTCAGCTGCTTCAGCATCATCATCTTCTTCAACTACACCACGTGGAGCGTGGATGCTTACTACCGCTTGATCATAAGCTGAACGAGCACCTTCTTCTAGCTCTTCATCTTGAGCATGAGTTAATGCAGTTAATGTAACACCTTCTGGTAATACAAGTTCAGACAAATGGATACTACCATCAAGTTCGATCGCTGATGTATCAACTTCGATGAACTCAGGTAAATCTTTTGGTAAACAAGAGATCTCAACATCTGTCATTAAGTGAGAAACTTTACCGCCAGCTTTAACACCAGGTGCAACATCATCACCAACAAAGTGAAGTTGTACACTCATTGTCATTGCATGTTTCGCATCTACACGTAAGAAATCTGCATGCATGATTTTTACATCACTTGCAGGATGGCGTTGTAGATCTTTTAATACTACTTGATGTTTTTTACCATCAACAACAATCGTTAAGATATGAGCGTAAAACGCTTCTTCTTGTAGGTGACGTAGAAATTTGTTGTGATCTAATGCCAATGATACAGGCGCATCATCACCACCATACATGATTGCTGGAACTTTACCCGCGTGACGTAGGCGGCGGCTCGCACCCTTCCCTTCGTCTGTACGTAGTTCAGCTTGAACTTCAAATAAATTTTTCATTTTCTTCTCCAAAAATCATGAGTAAAACCATAGTTTCACCCATTAAAAATGCCGCCTAAACGGCGGCGCATTGTTTACTCTTGCGACCAGAGCAAACTAATAGTCGTTCTAAAAATCAGCACGACTATAAATACACTTCAGTGTATTTAATCCATATACAAGGAGCTAACTGACTCCTCATTACTAATTCGGTTCATTGCTTCAGCTAACATTTCAGCAATGCTTAAAGGTCTAATTTTCGCACATGCAGCAGCATGCGGCTGTAGTGGAATAGTATCTGTTACCACCAACTCATCTAGTACAGAGTTTTCTATATTATCAACAGCAGGTCCTGATAAAACTGGGTGCGTACAGTAAGCTACAACGCGTGTTGCGCCATGCTCTTTCAAAGCTGCAGCAGCGGCACATAAAGTACCTGCCGTATCAACCATATCGTCAATCAGTACACATACGCGGCCTTCAACATCACCAATAATATTCATTACTTTTGCTACATTGGCTTTTGGGCGACGTTTATCAATAATTGCCAACTCAACACCAAGGTGTTTCGCTAAAGCACGAGCCCGAACTACACCACCAATATCAGGTGATACAACAACCAGATCTTCGTATTTGTGCTTCCATACATCACCTAATAAAACGGGTGAGGCATAAACATTATCAACTGGGCAGTCAAAAAAGCCTTGAATTTGATCTGCATGCAAATCAACGGTAAGAATTCTATCTGCGCCTACGCCAGTAAGCATATTGGCAACAACTTTAGCAGTGATTGCAACTCGAGCTGAGCGAGGTCGACGATCTTGGCGTGAATAGCCAAAGTAAGGAACAACTAGCGTAATTCGTTTTGCTGATGAACGACGAATCGCATCGGTCATCACCATTAATTCCATCAAGTTATCATTAGCAGGCATTGATGTTGGCTGAACGATGAACACGTCTTTACCACGTACATTGTCCAAAATTTCGACCATAACTTCGCCATCGCTGAATTTTTCAACGGTTGCTTTGCCTAATGGCACATTAAGAAAGTTGGCAATCTTTTTCGATAATGCACGATTGGAATTGCCTGAGAAAACCATCATACGGCTATCTGCAGTGCGTTCTTGTAACTCGAGAAGTCTATTTTTCACGAAAGCTGGGGGCTCAATTGCAAAACAAAAAAAGTGGCTGGGGTACCAGGATTCGAACCTGGGAATGCAAGGATCAAAACCTTGTGCCTTACCGCTTGGCGATACCCCAACAGAAAAACTTATTTTAACATCTTGCAGTATGTCTTTGCTTCTTTTTTTTCAAAGAAATCAATTCTGATAAAGCGGTGATTGATTACAGCCTCTAGCAACAAATGCTTGCCATTTACTCGGCAACTTATTCATTACTTTTTGCGCCTCTAACTTATTTTCAAAGCTAGCAAACACACAAGCTCCTGTTCCGGTCATTGTTGGCTTCGCATAACTTGCTAACCAATCCATTGCCTCGGCAACAGGTGGGTAATCATTTTTTACCACCTCTTCGCAGACATTCCTGCCTTCCCCCGAAAGGAAGCCGGCTATTTTCATCGACTTGCAGTTTCTTGTCAACCCTGGAGATGAAAAAACTTTCGCGGTAGAAACATGGCAGTCTGGAATAAGTACTAAAAACCATGGTTCCACTGGATTTATATCAGTAAATTTTTCTCCAACACCTTCAGCCCAAGCAGCATGGCCGTATATAAAAACCGGAACATCCGCGCCCAAACTTAATCCTAATTTGGCTAATTCGTGTTTCGACAGTCCACATTTCCATAACTGATTTAAGGCAACTAAAGTCGTTGCAGCATTAGAGCTTCCACCACCTAAGCCGCCGCCCATGGGTAAGCGTTTATCTAACTTGATAGAAACACCAGCGTCTACTTGAGCATGATTCTTTAAGAGTTTTGCGGCACGAACGATAAGGTTATCGTCATTCTCAACACCTTCAATCGGCGTAATAAGCGAGATCTGTCCATCACCTGCCTCATTAAAAGATAAATAGTCGCAATAATCTAAGAACTGAAAGGCTGTCTGTAACTCGTGATAACCATCATTGCGGCGACCAGTAATATGTAAGAACAGGTTTATTTTTGCAGGTGAATGCCATCGTTTCATTATAAGCCCATCCACTCAATCGCTTGCTGTTTGCTGGTTAACTCCCAGTCCAAAATAATGATACGCAGGCCTTGATCAGCTTTCTTAATAAATATCTTTCCTGGCATTGAATAATCTTTAAATGGTATGTATCGCTTATAGTCAACCTGCCAACCCTGTTGCAGTAATGATACTATTCGCCCTTGCTCATCGAATTCAATCTCTTCATACTTTTCTTTCGCAAAAGGAATGCCTCTAACCCAATCTCGTAATGCCTCTAAAGGGAGTGGAATTCCAAGAGTCTCTTTAATTAGTGCATCTGGATTTGCTGATGAAATCCGTTGACCATCATCTAAAATGAGTGAAACCGTATTCTTGTCACCTTTTAAAACTGCTCCACCCTGCGCAAATGGACCTTGTAATTTCACCTGAAATAATCCATCAAATTCCTGCCAAACGAGCCCTACATTCCATCCCTCTGATTTTTGAGAAATCACTGACCGCCCCTTAATTTCCCAGTTATTTAGTGCTATTAACTCAGGGTAGCGACTCTTCCAAAAAACATCTTCACTGTTCTGTTCGATAGGTTTCTGTTGCCATACGGGTACACATGCTGTCATTAATAAAGACAGAGACAGAATAAAAAGAACTCTCATTACTGACCAAATCTCTGCATCGTCTCTTTCAACAATTTATTATCAGGTGCTGCTTTTATACCTTGTTGCCAAATCTGTTTTGCTTGTTCTCTTTGACCTTGCTGCCACAACACTTCGCCATAGTGGGCAATAAATTCAGGATCAGGCTTGATTGCAACAGCTTGTTTTAAATACTCACTGGCTTTTTCTAAATCACCTAGACGGTAGTAGACCCAACCCAAGCTATCTATATAAAACGGGTCATTAGGTGAAATTGCGATTGCGCGCTCAATCAATACTAAAGCTTCTTGATGCCGGTCAGTACGGTCGGTAAGGGTATAGCCCAGAGCATTTAATACCGTCGCATTATTGGGGTCTAACTCTAGGATCTTATTCAGATCATGTTCAAATGCCGCTATTTGATTCAGTGACTCAGCAACCATCGCACGGCCATATAATAATTCTTGGTTTGCAGGATATAGAACTAAAGCTTCGCTATATAAATCAAAGGCTGCTTGCTTTTGCTTCCTATCTCTCAGAAAGGCGCCTTCGAAATTATAATACTGCTCAGCGCGACTAGGATGCTCTTTGCGTAATAATTTTAAATGCAGTCTCGCTTTCTCTAACTGACCATTATCAGCAAGTAAATTAACATATCGTGCTTGTGCTGCTTGGAAGCGACTACTATCGGCAGGCACTGAGGCAAACCAAATAAGTGCTGCTTCTGTATTCTTTTCGAGCTCTTCAGCAAGCGCCATGAAATAAGCCGCTTGCTTACCTCGATCCCCCATAGAAATTAGCTGACTAAAATACTGTTTTGCAACTTCGCCCTGTTTTTGTTCCAGCCCTAATAAACCAAGCGCAAAAATTACCTCTTCATTTTCAGGTAATTTGCTATTCAATTTCTCAAAAATAGCTTTTGCCTGTGCCGTTTTATCATTTTCACCAAGTAATTTAGCGTAAGCAAAAAGTAAGTCATCGCTTGCGTCTTTTTTAGATGCTGACTTCTTTAGAATAGAAAGAGCCTCATTACTTTCCCCTTGTCTTTGTAAAATCTCGGCTTTCAAGATAAGCGCATCTTCTCTGCCTGCTTGCAGTTCTAATACCTGATTAATATCGATCAATGCAGGCTCATATTTTTGGTAATAAGCGGCTAATTTGGCAGAAACAAATAATGCTTCTGGATTGCGCTGTTTATACAGTTCAAGACCTTGTATTGCTGACATCCCAGATTCAGGCTGTGCCAATTCACTCAAGCTATCTGCTACTTGAACCAAAATCTGCTGAGTTTTTTCAGGTTCGAGTTGTAATGCAGTATTCATTGATTCAATCAAACCATCAAAATCACCTTTCATAATTAAAAAAGGTAATTGCATCACATACACGCCAGCATTATCAGGATCAACTTCTAGCCAACGGTCTAAAGCTCGACTAATGCGTGCTCTGTCGCGTGTAAAATTTGCCACTTCAGCAGAGCGACTTGCCAATATGGGAGAATCAATAACCATTGCAGCTTTACTATAAAGTTCAGTAGCAACGCCAATTTGGCCTCGCTGCCCAGCCAATTCAGCAGTCAAAATGTAATAAACTAGTTCAGCATTAAAAGGGAGACTAGCAACTTCTTCTGGCTCAACTTCCGCAGAAACCTCTTCTAGTTCGGGCTGACTAGCACTTTGCTCCGAACTATTAACTGAACTAACGCCTGCACAGGCTGTAAGTGACATTACGGCGGATAGCAACAAGTAAGGCTTAACTAGCTGATACTTTTTTTGCCACAAAAATTGTAATAAATCCATAATAAAACGACCTGACTGACTGATTTTGTTAGAATGGCAAACTGTCCTTACGCCCGACTAACACTAAATAGTTAATAGTGGGCTGTAAGTTTACCAGTATTTTAAAGACGATTAATCATCAATACGATATGCAACTTGTCACCATTGGCATAAATCATACGACTGCACCCGTTGAAATTCGGGAGCAAATTGCATTTGACGCGGAAAAGCTACCTTCTGCCTTAGCATCGTTACATCTGTTGCCTGGAGTTGTTGAGACTTCGATCATCTCTACCTGTAATCGTACTGAAATTTATTGTCATATAAGTGATGACTCTGACTGCGATATTCGTCAATGGTTGCATGACTTTCATCAGCAACCAACAGATTTATTAAACCAATACCTATATCAACACCATGATAAAGACGCCATTCACCATTTATTCCGCGTTGCCTGCGGCTTAGATTCAATGGTATTGGGTGAACCGCAAATTTTAGGGCAAATTAAAACGGCCTATAGTCAGGCTCTCAACGCAAAAACACTAGGTAAAACACTGGGCCGTCTTTTTCAACATGCCTTTACGGTTGCGAAACAAGTGCGCACCGACACTGAAATTGGTAGTAGTCCCGTATCAGTTGCCTTTGCAGCAGTAAGCCTAGCCAAACAAATATTTTCTAATCTTGCAGACTCAACTGCACTATTGATTGGTGCTGGAGAGACTATTGAGCTTGCTGCTCGCCATCTACACGATAATGGTATTGGGCGAATTATAATTGCCAACCGTACTTTAGAACGAGCGCATCATTTAGCTGAACAAGTTAATGGCTACGCAATTAGTTTAAGTGAAATGCCAAACCATCTTGCTGAAGCAGATATTGTCATTAGTTCAACTGCGAGCCAATTACCTATTTTAGGTAAAGGCACGGTTGAAAGAGCATTAAAGCAACGTAAACGCCGTCCGATTTTTATGGTTGATATTGCTGTGCCCCGCGATATCGAAGCCGAAGTATCGACACTTGAAGACATCTACCTCTATTGTGTTGATGATTTACACGAAATTATTGAAGAAAACCTACAATCTCGACGAGATGCAGCGCTTCAAGCTGAAGATATCGTTGAAACACAAGTCGAAAACTTTACTGCATGGCTACGTACACAAGATGCAGTGCCAGTTATTCGTGCCATCCGTGAAATAGCTGAAAAAGAAAGTGAACACTTACTAAAAAAATCACTCAAGCAACTTGAACTGGGCCATGATGCAGAATATGTGCTCAATGAACTTGCTAGAACTCTAACCAATAAATTACTGCATGAGCCAAGCAGACAACTCCGTCAATCTGGCTTTAACACTGATAACAATCTGATTGAAGCGGCCCGTAGCCTCTTTAATATCAAGGACTAAGCTGTGAAAGAGTCAATAAAACACAAACTGGAAACACTAGTAGAAAGACACGAAGAAATTTCAGGATTACTTTCTGAGCCAGAAACGATGGCCGATCAAAATAAATTCCGTGAATTATCGCAAGAGTACGCACAACTAGAACCAGTAGTTAATAACTTCAATCGCTATCAAGACTGCATCGTCGCAATTGAAGATGCTAAAGTCATGCTCAAAGACGATGATAAAGAAATGCGTGAAATGGCTAAAGAAGAGTTAGCCGAAGCTCAGGAAACTGAACAAGCACTCGAACTCGAACTTCAAAAATTATTATTACCGAAAGATCCAAACGATCAGCGCAATATATTCCTTGAGGTGAGAGCAGGAACTGGTGGTGATGAAGCGGCATTATTTGCAGGTGATCTTTACCGCATGTATACACGCTATGCTGAATCACGTCGTTGGACTGTTGAACTCATCAATGCTCAAGAAAGTGAACATGGTGGCTATAAAGAAGTCATTATCCGTATTGTCGGTGAAGGCGCATTCTCTCGCTTGAAATTTGAATCAGGTGGTCACCGAGTACAACGCGTACCAGAAACTGAATCTCAAGGTCGCATCCACACTTCAGCATGTACTGTTGCAATAATGCCTGAAGCGGATGAAGTTGACCAAATTGATATTAACCCGTCAGATCTGCGTGTCGATACCTTCCGCGCCTCAGGTGCCGGCGGTCAGCATGTTAATAAAACTGATTCTGCGATTCGAATCACTCATATTCCAACAGGTATTGTGGTGGAATGTCAGGATCAACGTTCACAGCATAAAAACAGAGCGCAGGCTATGTCGGTATTACAGTCACGCATCATGGCTGAACAGCAAGAAAAAATCGATTCAGAACAAGCTGAAACACGTAAGTTACAAGTTGGTACTGGTGATCGTAGTGAACGTGTCCGCACATATAACTACCCACAAGGTAGACTCACAGAGCACCGTATCAACTTAACTTTATATAAATTAGCCGAAATAATGAGCGGTGAACTTGATCAGGTTATTGAACCGCTTATCAATGAATATCAGGCGGATCAATTAGCCGCCTTAGCTAACGAAGGCCAATAAGCTATTAGTCAAAGCTTACCGCTTTAGAAATAAGGTAAGCGATACCTGACACAATCAAACCAGCAATAATGATATAGAGAAGAAATGAGAAATCACTCTTCTCTTTTTCTTTAACAGTACCTGGTGCAATTTCACCTTTATACAGCACATTGTCTGCACGCGTACGACCCTGATTATCAACAGATAAGGTGTAAGTGACCTCTTGTCCTATCAATGGTTTGTTCTTGCGAATTGTAAAAGCCTTAATATGCACAAAAACTTGTTTTTCTTGACCTTCTGTTTCAAGAAAACCAAAGCCTTTTCTGCCATTCCAATATTTAATCGTTCCGGTCAATCTTTCTTCTTTCATAATACTTTTAACCAATCTTGTGGTTTGAGGAAATGTTGATATAACTGTTCTTCTGGGCTGTCTTGTTCTGGTTGCCAGTTATACTGCCACTTAACTAATGGCGGTAAAGACATTAAAATAGATTCTGTACGTCCGCCTGACTGCAGCCCAAACAATGTACCACGATCATAAACTAAGTTAAATTCCACATAGCGACCGCGTCGATAAAGCTGAAAATTACGTTCTCGCTCACCGAAAGCAATGCTTTTACGTTTTTCAACAATCGGTAAATAGGCTTGAGTATAACTATCGCCAACTGCTTGCATTAAATTAAAGCACCGTTCAAAACCGCCATCATTCAAATCATCGAAAAAAAGTCCGCCGACGCCTCGAGGTTCATTTCTATGTTTCAAGAAGAAGTATTCATCACACCACTTTTTATAATCGTTATAAACATGCTCACCAAAAGGATCACAGGCCATTTTAGCTGTCTGATGCCAAGCAATAACATCCTCATCAAAACCATAATACGGCGTTAAGTCATAGCCACCACCAAACCACCAAATAGGCTCTTCACCTTCTTTCTCAGCAATAAAAAACCGTACATTTGCATGAGATGTTGGCACATAAGGATTATGAGGATGAATGACTAAAGATACGCCAAGGGCTTCAAAGCTTCGTCCAGCTAACTCAGGTCGACTCGCTGTTGCAGATGGAGGCAAACTATCACCGGTAACTTGAGAAAAATTAACGCCAGCTTGTTCAAATACCGAGCCATCCGTGAGTACTCGCGTTTTCCCCCCACCTCCTCCAGAACCTTGTCTCTGCCAATCGTCTTCAACAAATTTTGCTTGACCATCCGATTGTTCAATTTGTTCACAAATACGATTTTGCAATGCTAATAAGTAGGTTCGGACCGCATTAATATCAGGCGAACTCATCGTAATTTTTCTCCTGTTGTTGCATCTCTGATTTCAGTAGGCTTATCAGCGCCTAAACATTCGCCAGATAATACATGCTTTATTTCAGGTAATAGCAATTGAACTTGTTGTTGTGTTTTTGCGGGATCTTCACCAGCTCTATTTGCACTGGTAGAAACTACAGGCCCGCCAAATTTACGACATAAATCAGCTGTCTGTAGGTGAGCAGTCACTCGTACAGCGATACTATCATGGTCTCCGATCAAACATGCAGGTAAGCCCTCACTTGCAGGAAGAATCCATGTAGTAGGACCAGGCCATGTCGCCTCGACAAGTTTCAAGGTATCCGCCGACAAAGGCGCTATAAAAGGCTGCAACTGCTGTAAATTTGCAGCAACAATAATTAAGCCCTTTTGCCATGGCCTCTGCTTTATATCTAGTATCTGTTTAATTGCTTCTTCATTCCAAGGATCACAGCCAAGTCCATATACCGCCTCGGTAGGATAGGCTATGACCTCTCCAGACTTTAGAGCATCAACAGCTTGATTTATGTTCAAATTAGAATTCATTTCATCACTTTAATACAACAATGCCGCTATTTAGCGGC
The DNA here is from genome assembly GCA_937900515.1 of uncultured Gammaproteobacteria bacterium. GTDB lineage: Bacteria > Pseudomonadota > Gammaproteobacteria > Nitrosococcales > Methylophagaceae. Next base: position 21,799 of record CALCCU010000258.1, read on the forward strand.
ATTACATATTGAAACCAAAAATAACGATACCTTATCCACGCTGGCGCTTTTTAATCATCATTTCTTCAATGAATGGCGTCAAAATAACTTCCATCGCAAGCCCTAGTTTAACCGCAGGAATAACCAAATTATTAGGACGAGACATAAATGAATCTCTCAGCATACTTAAATAATATGGGAAATCAGCCATCTTGGGGTCTTTGAATCGAATTACGATCAAACTTTCATCTGGAGAGGGGATTTCTCGCATAACAAATGGGTTAGAGGTATCGATTAAAGGCACACGTTGAAAGTTGATATGCGTACGCGAAAATTGTGGCGTGATATGGTGAATATAATCAGGCATACGCTTAAGAATAATATCTACAACGGCTTCTGTTGAATAACCGCGATTAGAGCAATCACGCTTAATCTTCTGGATCCACTCAAGATTAATAACGGGTACAACACCAATCAATAGATCGGTAAATTGCGCTATATTGACGTCATCTGTCACGATACCGCCATGAAGCCCTTCATAAAATAGTAAGTCAGTATTACCATCAATTTCTTCCCATGGTGTAAAAGTACCAGCGGGTTGACCAAATGGGAGTCCTTCAGCATCACTGTGAATGTAAAAACGTCGTTCCCCGCGACCTGTTTCAGAATAGTTTTGAAATAAACGCTCAAGGCTTTCAAGATCATTACCTTCTGGACCAAAATGCGTTAACACTCGATTTTCAGCTTCAGCTTGTGCCGTCGCCTCACGCATTCCTGCTCGATCATATCTATGAAAACTATCACCTTCAACAATGACAGGCTTAATACCACCGCGTCGAAAAATATCTTCAAATGCATGTTTAACAGTCGATGTTCCTGCACCAGATGAACCAGTAACAGCTACGATTGGATGGGCTACTGACATTAGCCTAACTCCTTAAAATCTGAACGTTAAAATTATTTTTGTTGCTCACGTGCAATCGCACGATAGGCAATATCAGTACGAAAATACTTGTCATCCCAATCAATGCTTTCTATTGCGCTATAGGCTTTCTTCTGTGCTTCAGCAACCGTATTCCCTAATGCAGTTGCACATAAAACACGACCACCAGCAGTAACAACATTACCATCATTTAATGATGTGCCAGCATGGAACACTTTCGCATCCTCATTATCCGCAACACTTAAACCACTAATAATATCGCCTTTACGGTAGGTATCAGGATAACCACCAGCGGCTAACACGACACCAACAGCGGCACGAGAATCCCACTGAGCTTCAGCGCTATCAAGCTTGCCATCTAAAGCTGCTTCACATAGTTCCACTAAATCAGATTGTAAACGCATCATAATCGGCTGCGTCTCAGGGTCTCCAAATCGGCAGTTATATTCCACTACTCGAGGCGCACCAGAATCATCAATCATCAAGCCTGCATACAAGAAGCCCGTATATGGGCGCCCATCAGCAGCCATACCTTCTACAGTTGGCTCAATCACCTCAGCCATAATTCTATTGAATACTTCCTCGGTAACAACTGGAGCAGGAGAATAAGCCCCCATACCACCTGTATTAGGGCCCTTATCACCATTATCACGTGCTTTGTGATCTTGTGATGTCGCCAGTGGAAGAATATTTTTACCGTCAACCATAACGATGAAACTTGCTTCTTCACCGACCATGAATTCTTCAATAACAACACGACTGCCTGCATCACCAAAGGCATTACCTGACAGCATATCTTCGACAGCATCAATTGCTTGCTGCTCCGTCATAGCAACAATTACGCCCTTACCTGCAGCCAAACCATCCGCTTTAACAACAATAGGAGCACCTTGCTGTTTAATATAATCAACTGCAGCTGGAACTTCAGTGAATGCTTGATAATCAGCAGTAGGGATCTTATGGCGGGCTAAAAATTCTTTCGTAAAGTTTTTAGACGCCTCTAATTGAGCCGCTTCTTGTGATGGGCCAAAGCAACGTAAACCCTCAGCTTCGAATGCATCAACCACGCCGAGAACTAAAGGTACTTCAGGGCCTACAACGGTTAACTCAATTTCATTCTCTTTTGCGAAAGCAACAAGACCTGCTGTATCTTCAACAGAAATTGCCACATTTTCGATATTAGCCTCACTTGCGCTACCAGGATTTCCTGGTGCAACGAAAACCTGAGAGCAACGCGGTGATTGAATAAGTTTCCACGCCAAAGCATGTTCTCTACCACCACCACCAATAACTAAAACCTTCATATAAAGCTTACCAATTAATCCAGACAATCTGCCATGATACCCCAGATAAACTAATAACTGAATTGGATAAGTAGCAACATAGTTTATAAATCAAGGTGTTTGCTGGCTAAACCCACACTATTTGCAATGTTTAGCCAATTTATTTATCGTGCAGATAGCCTAAATTTTTAGAGGATATAAAGTGGAAGACTTACAAACATCCGAAGCATGGCGGGTTTTTCGTATTCAATCAGAACTGATTGATGGCATTGAAACGCTCAATAATATTGGCCCAGCTGTGTCGATCTTCGGCAGCGCGCGCCTTTCTGAGTCATCCCCTTACTATCGTGATGCCATTACCGTTGCCTCAAATATATCTAAAGCTAATTTATCGGTTATTAGTGGTGGAGGCCCCGGCATAATGGGAGCAGCCAATAAAGGCGCATTCAAATATAAAGGTCAATCTATCGGATTAAATATCGCACTTCCTCAAGAGCAAGTACCCAATCCAGATCAAGATATTAACCTTACTTTTCGCTACTTCTTTGTTCGGAAATTAATGTTTGTAAAATACTCTATGGGCTATGTCGTTTTTCCTGGAGGTTTTGGTACCTTAGATGAATTTTTTGAATCTCTCACATTGATTCAAACCCATAAAATTCGCCAGTTCCCTGTTATTTTATATGGCTCGTCGTACTGGCAAGGTTTGATTAATTGGTTAAAAGATCAAGCACTGACACTTGGTTGTATTGATAAAGAAGACTTATCACTATTTCATCTTGTTGATACACCGGCAGAAGTGCAATCCATCATCGAGCACTATCACAAACACTTAAAAGAACACCCTCAAGATGAGAATCGCCTGACCGTATGATCTATATCAACAAATATAGATTTAATATTAAGCTAAGGTCTAAGCTCGTTATAATGGCGTAATAAACCACCCGCTTTTCAGGAATACTATTTTGGAACAATCAGTTACTTTTGATCTTGATCTTATAAAACGCTATGACAAAGCGGGGCCTCGTTATACTTCTTACCCTACAGCGGTCGAATTTAACGAGAACTTTAACGCTAAGCATTATAAAGAGCAGATAACACTATCTAACCAGCGTGGTGGCCCGCTTTCACTTTATTTCCACATCCCCTTTTGTGATACGGTCTGTTTCTACTGCGCCTGCAATAAAATCATCACAAAAAATCGTAAACATGCCGAACCGTATCTAGCTAACCTACATAAAGAAATCGCATTACAAGCGGCTCTTTTTGGATCCGATCGTGTGGTAGAGCAATTACACTGGGGTGGCGGCACACCAACGTTTATCAGTCACGATCAGATGCGTGAATTAATGGCGGTCACGCGCGAACACTTCAACTTAGCAGATGATGATAACGGCGAATTTTCAATTGAAATCGATCCTCGTGAAGCGAGTGCTGAAACAATTAAGGTGCTACGTGAAATCGGCTTCAACCGCATAAGCTTAGGTGTGCAGGACTTTAATCCTAAAGTCCAAAAAGCAGTGAATCGAATTCAGTCTGAAGAAGAAACTTTTGCCGTTATTGATGCAGCTAGAGCATCAGGATTCCGGTCTGTGAGTCTTGATTTGATCTATGGCTTACCTCATCAAACACCTGATAGTTTTGCAGAAACATTAGACAAAGTTATTGCTGTTAACCCTGATCGCCTATCTGTTTTCAACTATGCTCATATGCCTGAACGCTTCAAAGTTCAACGCCAAATGAATAGTGAAGACATGCCCAAGCCAGAGATTAAACTTGAAATCCTACAGCGTTCAATTGAACAGCTTACTGCTGCTGGCTATGTGTATATAGGTATGGATCACTTTGCCAAACCAGAAGATGAACTGGCTATTGCACAACGAGAAAATAAACTTTATAGAAACTTTCAAGGTTACTCAACTCACTCAGAGTGTGACTTGATTGGCTTAGGCGTTACATCAATAGGCAGTGTGGGAAATTCCTACTCACAAAATCAACGTACATTGGAAGACTACAATAACTGCCTAGATAACAATGAACTACCTGTTTTCCGAGGCTTTGAACTTAATGATGATGACAAAATCCGTCGCGTAGTTATCACTCGACTTATTTGTCACTTCTCTTTAGATATTAAAGCCGTTGAACAAGAGCTTAATATTAACTTCAAAGAATACTTTACTGATGCCTACCCACAATTAGAACAGTTTGCTAGTGATGGCTTACTCTCTTTTAATGATAATGAAATTAGTGTTCTGCCTGCAGGGCATCTATTGATTAGAAATATCTGTATGGCATTTGATTTTTATATTCAACAGAAAACTAATCAGCACTTTTCAAAGGTTATTTAATACCCCCCCCCTCTTAGCTCTGTTCTCAATTCCCAACAATGAGAACTGAGCTCTAAAATATACCTATTTTAAGTAGATAGACCCTACATTGATCCAGATCATTGTTTTAAAAACCTAACCCTATAGACTATGCGCCCAGTATGATTGGTCACTAATATAATGTTACCAGTCGAATTACGCGTATCAATGTAATAACGCTAGCATAATTTGGACATGCTTCTTACACATTCACAAGAGGTATTTATGCAAATTATCCCTATCAGCTCAGTGTTAGCAAAACAGCTTAAACAACATTAACTTACCTACTTTAAGCGTAGTCTCTCTCGCTATTTTCTGATTAATACCAAGCAAAAGTATTTCATGTACTTGAGCAGACCATTAGCAAATTGTAATCAACACTGATTCGAGAATAAAGCCACGATGCCACTAATCGATAAAATGAAATAATGGAAAAACCTACTTTTTCTAATCCATACTACCGCACAGCAATTGCGATCAGTTTGAGCTATGCCTTGTTTGCATCATTATGGGTTCTACTCTCAGATCAATTATTACTTTCAATGATTGATGACCCAAAATTACTGACACTAATACAATCATTGAAAGGTGCACTGTTTGTCATTATTAGTGGCATTTTTCTTTATGGTCTACTCCATAAAGCAATAGATAAGCTGCGACATTCCGAAAATAGTTATCTAAAGATATTTGACTCTACTATAGAGGCTTTTTTTATTCATGATCGTCATACAGGTCAAATTGTGGCAGTCAATCAGGCTGCAATTAATATGTTTGGCTACAGTAAAGTAGAAGCAAAACAGTTAACCATCAATAACCTTCAACTCGACGTTTTAGCGAGCGATATTGAATTTTCACCTCAGCCTAATAATGCATCCCCAGCCCCATTTTTCCGACAAAGTAAGAAGAAAAATGGTGATACGTTTTGGGTCGAAGTATCAACTCAACATTTAGATATTAAAGGCAAGCATCTCAATATGACCACCGTAAGAGATATTACCTTTCGAAAACAAACAGATGATATATTACGCGCCTTAGCAGAATCAGCCACGCTAGTAGATAATGAAATCTACCAAACCATCGTCCATCAGATAGCCTCTTCTCTAGATATTAGGTATGTATTATTAGCTGTTATTAGCCCTCACGATTCAACTAAACTGGAAACAATAGTAGCTTGGGACACAGACAGGTTCATTGAAAAAATTCAATATAAAATTATCAATTCACCGTGTGCTAACGTTATAAAAGACGGAATGTGCTGGTACCCAGATAAGTTAGCGCAACTATTTCCAAAAGATCAGTTTATTACTGATTTAAACCTATGTAGCTATCTCGGCGTACCATTAAAAAATAGCAACAATGACGTTCTAGGTGTCATGTGTTTAATCGATGATAAACCGATGAAAAATAACCAAGCTATTGATTTAATCAATAGCTTGGCCGTAAGAGCAAGTATTGAACTTGAACGGCAAGAGTCCAATGAGAAACATAAACTATCATCTCGCGTATTTACTGATTCACATGAAGGGATAGTGATTACCGATACACAAGGTAATATTATCGATGTAAACCCCACTTTTTGTTCCGTGACGGGTTACAGCCATGATGAAGTCATAGGTAAGACTCCCCAATTATTACGTTCAGGAAAGCATGATCAGAATTTTTATAATGACATGTGGACTAAACTGAATAAAGACGGTCATTGGCAAGGTGAAATCTCAAACCGGAAAAAAAATGGCGAGCTTTATATAGAACTACTGAAAATTTCATCGTTAAAAAATAAGTCAGGTGAAATCATAAATTATGTAGGTATATTCACTGACATCACTCAAAGTAAAGAACAACAACGTCAATTAGAGCTCATGGCTCATTATGATGTACTTACTAAATTGCCAAATCGCATCTTATTCGCCGATCGATTCAAGCAAGCTAGTGCAAATAGTCGACGAACTGACACCTTATTGGCTGTTTGCTTCCTCGACCTAGATAATTTTAAACCGGTTAATGACACATATGGGCATACTACTGGTGATAAATTATTGATTGAAGTAGCAAAGCGTATTAAAGCAACTATTCGCGAAGAAGATACTGTATCTCGACAGGGCGGCGATGAATTTGCCATTCTACTTGTTAATCTAGCCTCACCTTTTGAGAGCGATCAACTGCTGAGTCGAGTTCACCAAAGCCTAGCACAACCTTATTATATAGATAGCCATGTCATCTCCATCAGTGCTTCAATGGGTATTACGCTTTACCCTGTCGATGACAAAGACTTAGATATCTTGCTACGCCATGCAGATCAGGCTATGTATCAAGCAAAACTAAAGGGTCGAAATAATTACGAGTATTTTAATATCGAAGACGATCAAAAAACGCTTAATAATCATCTTCGTTTACAAAAGGTTGCCTTCGCCTTAGATAATCAACAACTTTGCCTGTATTACCAACCGAAGCTCAATATGCGTACAGGCAAAATTGTAGGTGCAGAAGCACTAATTCGTTGGAATCACCCTGAACATGGACTTATTCCGCCAATGGAATTTTTACCTATCATTGAAGGTACGAATCTAGAAATTAAGGTTGGTAACTGGGTTATCGAACAAGCCGTTAAACAAATAGGGCAATGGCAGGACCAAGGAATCAACTTAGAAATAAGTGTTAATATTTCTTCACAGCACCTATTAAATATCAATTTCCATGATGAATTAGACTCTATTTTCAATAAGCACCCTAATGTAGACCAAAAATTATTACAATTAGAAATTCTTGAAACCAGCGTTCTTAGTGATCTAGAGCTAATCAACCAAACACTCCAAGACTGCCAAAACCGCTTCAATATAAGTTTTGCTTTAGATGATTTTGGTACCGGTTATTCATCCTTAACCCATTTGCGTAACTTGCCCGTTAATACTCTTAAAATTGATCAATCCTTCGTTCGAGATATGCTAATTGATCCTAATGATTATGCCATCATTGATGGTGTTATTGGTTTAACTCAGAGCTTTGATCTTGAGCTAATCGCTGAAGGAGTAGAAACAACAGAGCATGGCTTAATTCTGCTTATGATGGGCTGCGACTTGGCCCAAGGTTACGGTATAGCGAAACCTATGCCCACCAGCAAGTTTGACGAGTGGTTAAACAACTATACTCCGAATCCCATCTGGCAAAACCATGCGAATGAAGCGCTCGATATAAAACAAAAGCATCTTAAACTATTAAAAATGACGCTTACAAAATGGTTGGAAAAATTCAACGATAATATTTTAAGCACTACGAGCGCACAAGATTGGCCTATCCTCGATCCAACAAAATGTCATTGCAACTCATGGATAAAAAAAGAAAAACAAGGGCAAATATTCAATTTAGCATGGTTAAGTGAACTTGAAGGGTTACATGAAAAATTGCATAACACTGCTAATGAGATATACCACACCTATCAACAAGGTAATCAAAAGCAGGCTAAGTTAGAACTGACTCGATTAGATGACATTGTAGTTCAAATTAATGATGTATTACTTTTATCATAAAAACAAACGCTTAATACCAGCACTATTATGATGAATAGTGCTTTACCTTTTTCCTCGTATCAAAAAGGGCACATTTAATATAAAGTAACATTTAGATACTGTTTATTAGTAATCGCACAGTGAGTCCTGCGACCTTGACATCATTTTAAAATAAATAAACCCAAGCCAATGATTGAGCGGATACGACAATATTTCATTCTTGATGATTCACAACTAAAGCTTTATTTACTTGCTGTGGTAACAGGCCTATTGGCAGGTGGTGTGATAGTACTATTCCGTCTTACAATTACCACAACCCAACTACACTTAATCCCTTCTGGCGAAATAGAGGGCTTCTCAAGCTTGCCTTGGACATGGATCCTTGGGCTTCCTGTGCTAAGTGGCTTGCTTATCGGTCTTATTTTTGGTCGACTAAGCAGTGAAGAAAGAAGTATCGGCGTAGTCCATATCATCGAACGTCTTTCCTATCATGAAGGACGATTACCTTGGCGTAATGCCGTCCTACAATTCTTTGGCTCAGCACTGGCACTTATTTCTGGTCATTCTGTTGGTAGAGAAGGTCCTAGCGTTCATCTCGGTGCTGCTAGTGGCAGCATACTTGGTGCAAACTTAGATCTCCCTAATAATAGTGTTCGAGTTCTGGTAGCAGCCGGATCAGCAGCAGCTATCGCCGCATCATTTAATACCCCCATTGCAGGCGTTATTTTTGCTATGGAAGTAATTATGATGGAATACCATATCGCCACTTTCATCCCCATTATATTAGCTTCTGTCAGTGGTACCGTTATCAACCGACTCGTATTTGGCGAAGAGCATTTCTTTGGGCAATTAGCTGCTGAAATGCATTCTTTATGGGAAATACCCTACATAATCTTCCTTGGCATACTACTTGGATTTATCGCTACCTTTTTTATTCATTGCCTTAAGTACTTCTCCAATTTTCTTGCTGAACACTCTCTTTGGAAAAGGACAACATTAGCTGGCGTTTTGGTTGGTTTAGGGGGACTTATCATGCCTGATGTAATGGGTATGAGCTCTCATATAACGAACAGCTCCATCATTGCTGAAATGACTGTTGCCAGTCTACTTCTCTTACTGTTTCTTAAACTAATCCTATCCTCCGCTTGCATAGGGTTGGGTATTCCCGGTGGATTAATCGGCCCTACAATGATCATCGGTGCAATAGCAGGCGCAATACTTGGTATTATAGGTAACTACTTCTTCCCTGACCTATCATCTTCTACCGGTTTTTACGCCATGATTGGCATGTGCGCCATGATGGGTGCCACAATAAAAGCCCCTCTAGCAGCCCTTATGGCACTGCTTGAACTTACAGCCAACCCTCATATTATTATGCCGGGTATGTTGGCAATAGTATTCTCAAGTATTATCGTCTCGGACCTTTTCAAACAAGATTTCATCTTCCTAAGCTTACTGAGAGCAAGGGGGCTAGATTATCGTAACGATCCTATTTCACAAACACTCCGTCGAATTAGTGTATCTAAAGCCATGCAACGCAATTTTGTTATTCTTCCAGAAGAAATATCCCGCGAAGGAGCTAAACATGCCCTTAGCTCGAGTCCTTTGTGGATTATTGTTCAACAAGATACAACTCCGACCTCGCTTTTACCTGCGAGCGATCTCGCTCGAGCTGTAGCTGAACAAAACATAGATGTCATTAATCTATTCAAAATCCCTGCATCACGACAAAACTTGGTCAAAGCTTCATTGCATGACAGCCTGCAAGAAGCACAAGATATTCTTAATAAGAACAATGCAGAAGCTCTGTATATCTCTCGCGTCACCGCCCCAATGATTGAGCGTACTTATGGCATATTAACGAGGCAGGCCATTGAGTCCTATTATCAAGTACCTAAAAATTGACCTACACTCATTTCTATCCTAGAAACACTTAAAACTGGTAGTAAAAACAATAGATTACTATCTAAAGCTATTAGGCATGAATATTACACGCTCACTTACCTAATTACAGAGTCCCCACTATCAAGTTTCGGTTAATTTAAACAAAAGCTTCTAAAACAACCTCAGATTATGTAGACTCTCACCCCGTTGATGCCTGGGTGGTGAAATTGGTAGACACAAGGGACTTAAAATCCCTCGGCTTCA
>CALCCU010000259.1 GCA_937900515.1 uncultured Gammaproteobacteria bacterium
AGACTCAGCTTCGCGATGGCTCTGTAAAATTGTTAGGAAATAATTAGGATCTTTAATCTGCGTTAACTCGCCTTCACGTGGAAATAGCTTATCTTGCAAACGTGATAACCAAAAGCGTAATGCCGCAGCTCTCAATACTAAATTCCAATTATCGACTTCGCTATCCGTTAAAGTGCGTTGCTTAGAATAAGCAGCCATTAAAGCTTGATAACGCTTAGGTTCAATCAAACCACTTTCATCCACACACCAGTCATTGACCGCAACCGCTAAGTCATAAAGCAAATATTCATCACAGGCATAATAAAAATCAATAATACCTTTTAGCTCATCACCATCAAATAAGGCATTATCTCTAAACAGATCAGAATGAGTTACACCTGCAGGTAAGTCGAGTTGAGCATAGCCTTCTTGAAATGCTAGCTCCTCTTTTAAAAGTTCAGCTGAATCCGCATCTAATAAAGGTAAAACAGTATTAGCGATAGTTTGGCGCCACTCAGGGCCTCGCTCTGTTGTTCGGTGTGCCACAAACTGCTGACCACAAATATGCATTCGCCCTAATATGTCACCAATCGCCTGACATTGCTCGATAGTAGCAATTGAATCGACACCACGACCTGATAATCGCATAACGAGTGCTGCTGGCTTACCGCAAAGTGTTTTTAAATACTGCCCCGTTTTATCTGCCGCTGGATGAGCTGATGGAATACCTTGCTGATAAAAAAAGGTCATTACATCAAGAAAGTAACCTAACTCGCTAAATTCATGTTGCTCAAACAAAGTGAGTACGTACTCGCCTTGTTCAGTGGTAACAAAGTAATTAGTGTTTTCGATGCCATCACTAATGCCTTGAAATGACACTAATTCACCGACGCTATAATCACCCAAAAACGTGATTAAATCCTCACGCCCTACTTCTGTATAAACTGACATCTAAACTGCTCTAATAAATTAAACGGTTACCACTTCAATAAAATCCAATTTGGTACCGCATCTGATTGCAATTCAAATTGTTTTGATTCTAATGAACCATCACCATCAGTATCAATGAAATAGTATGGCTTACCGACTGCAGGTGTTACTTTGATCATGTAAAGCTCACCATTGTGTCGATACTCTTCAATAGTGCGATCTTCTTTTTGAATAATATTAACTTCAGGCTCAATACTTTCGCCGTCTTGAAGTCGTTCTGGTAATTTAGGTGGTTTTACTACGTCAGCTTCAGCAAACACATTAGCTGACACGATCAGCGCTGCTGCGCATACAATACTCATAAAAGTGATTTTGTTAGACATGAATCAAACTCCGTATAATTAAGACAAAGATAGCATTTCCATCGTCAGGATTAAAGCAATCTCTATTTCAATCACACAATTTTAAAGTGACTAATTATGAAACAAACTGCCCCCTTAATTCTTGTTGATGGGTCTTCGTACCTATACCGCGCTTTCCACGCCATGTTTAAAGCGGATTTGCGCAATAAAGCAGGCGAGCCAACAGGCGCAGTCAGAGGGGTAACAGCGATGTTGCGTCGCTTAGAGAAAGATTATCCACAGAGTAATATTGCCGTTGTTTTTGATGCGAAAGGCAAAACCTTTCGTGATGATATTTATCCTGAATATAAAGCGCAACGTCCTCCCATGCCAGATGATCTGCGCTCACAAATTCAACCAGTACATGACATCGTTCGCGCAATGGGTTTTCCTTTATTAATGATTGAAGGTGTTGAAGCTGATGATGTTATTGGCACACTGGCCCAGCAAGCAACAGAAAAAGGTATCGATGTCATCGTTAGTACTGGTGATAAGGATATGGCTCAACTGGTTAATCAGCATGTCACCTTGGTCAACACCATGACCGAAACAGTGATGGATATTGAGGGTGTCAAAGAAAAGTTTGGCCTGCCACCTGAGTTGATCATCGACTTTTTAGCATTAATGGGCGACAAAGTAGATAACATCCCTGGGGTGCCCGGTGTTGGCGAAAAAACAGCGCTAGCCCTACTGCAAAACTTAGGCAGTATTGATGATATTTATCAAGATTTAGAAGCCGTGCGAAGCCTCGAGTTTCGAGGTGCTAAAAAAATGCCCGAAAAACTGGCAGAAAATAAAGAGTTTGCCGAATTAAGTTATTTGCTTGCCACCATCAAATGTGATGTTGAACTTGACGTTAGTATTGAACAGCTAGTGAATGAAACTCCTGATCGCGATACCTTATTCGACTTGTTCAGTCACTATGAATTTCGTAACTGGTTAGCGGAATTAAAAACCCCACCTAATTCAGCATCAACTCCAATAGCTGAAGTTTATCGGCCACCAGCAGTTTTAGAACAAAATTACCACGTCATATTATCTGAGTCAGATTTACATTTGTGGTTAGAAAAGCTAAATAACTCTGAATTATTTTCTTTTGATACTGAAACGACCAGTTTAAATTATCTCGACGCACGTATTGTCGGCTTCTCATTTGCTGTGGAAGCAGGCGAGGCAGCCTACCTCCCACTTTGTCATGATTATCTTGGCGCACCTGAACAATTAGATTTTGATACCGTTTTAAATCTCTTCAAGCCACTACTTGAAGACCCTAAACACTTAAAAGTAGGTCAAAACCTAAAATATGATCGTCATATCCTGCTCAATCACGGTATTGACTTACAGGGTATTGCTCATGACACCATGCTGGAATCTTATGTATTAGACAGCACAGCAACGCGTCACGATATGGATTCTCTAGCCGATAAATATTTAGGCCGTTCAACCATTCATTTCGAAGATATTGCAGGTAAGGGCAAAAATCAGCTGACATTCAATCAAATAGATCTTGAGCAAGCTGGACCTTATGCTGCTGAAGATGCTGATATAACTTTACAACTTCATCAAACATTATGGCCAAAAGTACAAGCCATCCCATCATTGGAAAAGGTCTATAAAGAACTTGAAATCAAGCTATTACCTGTTTTAAACACCTTGGAACGTAATGGCGTAAACATTGATATTTTCATGCTGCAACAGCAAAGTGATGAGTTGGGTCATTCACTAGCACAACTTGAAAAGCAATCTTGGGATATTGCTGGCGAAGAGTTTAACCTCGGCTCACCTAAACAACTCGGCACTATTTTGTATGAAAAGCTTGAATTACCAATATTAAAGAAAACCCCAAAAGGACAACCATCAACAGCAGAATCAGTCTTACAAGACCTTGCTGATGAAGGCTATGAATTACCGCAGGTTATCATGCAATATCGTAGTTTAAGTAAGTTAAAATCAACCTATACCGATAAACTTCCTGAACAAGTAAACAAACGTACTGGACGAGTTCACACCTCATATCATCAGGCAGTAACCGCAACAGGTCGTCTTTCTTCATCAGATCCTAACTTACAAAATATTCCTATTCGCAGTGAAGAAGGTCGGCGTATCCGTGAAGCATTTATTGCACCTGATGGATGCACCTTATTGGCTGCCGATTACTCTCAGATTGAATTACGCATCATGGCACATTTATCTCACGATGAAGGCTTATTGAAAGCATTTTCTGCTGGTGAGGATGTACACCGTCATACCGCATCGGAAATCTTTAACGTTTCACTTGATGATGTCACATCTGATCAACGCCGAAGCGCTAAAGCCATCAACTTCGGCTTAATTTACGGTATGTCAGCACATGGCCTATCGAAACAGCTTGGAATAGAGCGTCATCAAGCCGCTGATTATATGACTACTTATTTCGAGCGCTACCCAGGCGTTAAACGTTATATGGACGACACCCGCGAACAAGCCAAACAAGATGGTTATGTCGAAACATTATTTGGCCGACGTTTATTTCTTCCAGAAATTAATTCAAGCAATGGTATGCGTCGTCAGTATGCTGAACGTACGGCCATTAACGCACCAATGCAAGGTACAGCAGCAGATATCATCAAACGAGCTATGATTGATATTCAAAGCTGGTTAGAAACCGAACAATCGCCCATTCGCATGATCATGCAGGTACATGATGAGTTGGTATTTGAAATTCCTAATGAATTACTCGATGATGCCAAACTGAAAATCGAAGCTCTAATGTCTCAAGCTGCTCAACTCGACGTGCCCCTAGAAGTAGGCATTGATACCGGTAGCAACTGGGAGCAGGCGCATTAGTCTAAGAGCTAACATAAGTTTTATGGGGTAAGACTATGGCTCTCTGCGACAACTTGGTTACGCCCCTGCGCTTTTGCATTGTAAAGAGCGATATCCGCCTCTTCAATAAGCGATTTGGCCATTTGCTCTAACTCACCCATATTAATAACTGGCGTAATTGTCGCTACGCCAGCACTAATCGTGATGTACTCAGAAACAGCTGAGAATTTATGCGTGAGTTCTAGCCCCTCTATTGTACTTCGAAGGGTCTCCGCGACTAATAAAGCACCTTCTGTAGTCGTTTCAGGGAGGATAATACCAAACTCTTCGCCACCATACCGAGCAACAACATCACCAGGACGCTGCGATAACTTAGCCATGGTACGTGCGACGACTTTCAAGCAATCATCACCAGATTGGTGGCCATAATTGTCATTATAGGGTTTAAAAAAATCAATATCGCATATGATAAGTGATAGTGGCGTTTTCAAACGAATTGCTCTTTTAATTTCTTTTGTCAAAGTCTCATCAAAAAATCGGCGATTTGCAATACCAGTCAAACCATCTCTAACAGCCATCATACGTAATTCACGGTTAGCTTTTTTTAACTTTTGCCGCATCTCAGCAATACGTTCCATAGCGTGGAGTTTGGCATTTAATACCACAGCATCGACAGGTTTGATTAAATAATCATCACCGCCAGCTTCAATCGCTCGCACAATATCTTTTGCATCACTAACAGCTGAGAGGAAGATAATAGGCCTCCACTCATCTTCTCGATCACAAATTTTCTTGATTTCAATTGCAGACTGAATGCCATCCATTACAGGCATAATCATATCCATCAGAACCAGGTCAGGCTGAACATCTTTAAAGAGCTCAACGGCTTGTTGGCCATCTTGAGCAATTACGATTTCATGACCAGCATCTTCAATATAAGCTTTAACTAGAATTTGATTCGTTCTAGAGTCTTCAGCAAGTAATACTTTCATCTAAACCCGTTTCCATCAATGTGACCAGCATAATACTCTTAATTCACTTGCTATGAGTAGCAAAGTAACCAAACACTTATGAGTAAATTATCAAACTTCATTTCTTCTTTGCTCTAGGATGAGCAGAATCGTAAACTTTGGCTAAATGCTGGAAATCAACATGCGTATAAATTTGGGTCGTTGAAATGTCAGAATGGCCCAGTAATTCCTGAACAGCTCTTAGATCTCCGCTCGCTTCTAACATGTGAGAAGCAAAGGCATGGCGTAAACGATGTGGGTGCACTTTATCTGAAATAGCATTCTTTTTACCCCAATGTTCTAAACGTTTTTGAATTGCTCGCTCACCCAATCGGCGACCTTGTTGACTTATAAATAGTGCCGTTTGTTCATAAAATCCCTGTTCATCACGTTGTGTTAACCACTGTCTTAAGGCTTTAATGGCTTGAGAACCAATAGGTATTACACGGCCTTTATTACCTTTACCCGTCGTGACATAGACTAATTGATCACCAAAATCGATATCACGAACAGCTAAACTAGCTAACTCCGCTAAACGCAGGCCAGAAGAATATAACAACTCCATGATGGCACGATCTCGACAGGCAAGAAAAGTATCAGGTGCTGTGCTATCCAATAATGCTGACATCTGATCAACATCGAGCGTTGAGGGTAATCGTTTTTCAGTTTTAGGCGCCTGCACTGCTTGGGCTGGATTATTGTCTGCCAAACCTTCACGAATCAGGTATCGGTAAAGGCTTCGAATTGCAGATAATGCCCGCTGAATGGTACGGCCAGATAAGCCTTGCTTATGCATCTGAACAATATATTGGCGGATATGACTACTTTTTATAGTCGACCATAACGCTAAATCATTGCTCGTTAAGAAAGTTAAAAATTGTGTCAAATCGCGCTGATAATTACTTACCGTATGCTTTGACATCCTTTTTTCTTGCTCTAAATAAAGCAAGAAATCATCACAGCTTTGCTGCTGATTACTTGCCATAGTCATGGTAAGGACGAAGCACTCGCATAGCAACTTCACCTAAAAAGCTAAGAAAATCAGTACCCATATCAGCATGAAAACGATCTTCATCATAGCTAGCGATGGCTAATAGGCCTGCACAAGGTTCATGGCCTAATGGAATACATGCAACTGATTGAACTTTTTCTGATCGCTCTGCAAACAATAATTCTTTTTGCGCTTTTGATAGTCGCCCACAAACTGGCTGCTGCTTCGATAAGATTTTATCGAAAACACGTAAGTCCTTTGCATCTGCATGCAGAGCAATTATATTTTGATCTGTTTCAGGCAAATTAGGCTGAACATCGCCGGCATAAAACCATCTTAGTGCAACTTCATCAGCTTTAAATTCATGTTTAAGCTCGGTGATCAATAATGGCAATAACAACTCTAATGTCGTCGCATCCATTAGTTTTAGGCATAACTGGTGAACCCGTCCCTGAAGCCTAGTATTTTCATGCCCATTATCAATTAAAGATTCTAATTGGCTATGTATCTGCTGATTCTTTCCATGTAAACGTTGATTCTGGCGCTGAATTAATGAAATAGTACCTTCTGGAGAATCATTAAGATTTAGTGCTTCAAGCGCATCAGGGTGAGAAATAAAAAAGTCATTATTTTTAATTAAATACTCTTTTACTTGCTCAGCAGTTAGTGATTGTTGATTGTCGCCCACGCAATTTCCCCATCAAAGACATGTGTTGCTGGTCCCGTCATCCATACCGACTCGTTATTAACCCCAGCCCAAACTATATTTAACTTTCCACCGGGAAGAGACACTGTCACATCCCGATCCAATAAACCTTGTTGAATACCAACAACTACGGCAGCACAGGCACCTGTTCCACACGCAAGTGTTTCACCAGCCCCACGCTCATACACCCTTAGATTGATATTCGCCCTATCCACAATTTGCATAAACCCTGCATTCACACGCTCTGGAAACTGCTTGTGAGACTCAATCATTGGCCCGAGTGTATCAACATCCGATAAAGAGCTATCCTCAACCAGCATCACCGCATGCGGGTTACCCATAGAAACAGCGCCAATACTAACAGTCATATCATTATCGAGAGTAAGCTCATAGCTTATCGCCCGCTCATCACAAACAAATGGAAGCTGGCTAGGCTCAAATTGTGGCATACCCATATCGACTCGAACATTATCATGATCTTGCAGAGTCGGATAAACAATTCCCGACTGCGTCTCTACAGCAATAGTCTTTTTATCAGTCAGTTTCTTGTCATGAACAAAGCGGGCAAAACAACGTACACCGTTACCACACTGTGCGACCTCTGATCCATCAGCATTAAAAATTCGATAGCGAAAATCAACATCTTGCTGAGTTGGCTTTTCAACTATTAATAATTGATCGCAACCGATTCCAAAACGACGATCCGCTAAGAACTGAATTTGACTCAAATTCAAATCAATCTGTTGGTTTATCGCATCAATAACGACAAAATCATTGCCAAGACCATGCATTTTACTAAATTTCAACATGACGATTTACTCAGGCAACACATGCTCACCCGCATAGAGTGATTCAATTGTTTCACGCTCACGTATTAAATGAACGGCATCACCATCCACCATAATTTCTGCGGTACGAGGGCGAGAATTGTAATTTGAACTCATAGTGAAACCATAAGCTCCCGCACTTCGAATAGCTAATAAATCACCTTCTTCAATTGCTAATGCTCGATCTTTTCCTAGAAAGTCACCCGTTTCACAAATAGGTCCAACAATATCGTAATTTTGTTCATCAACTGAACTGTTCTGGTTCACAAGCTGAATCTGCTGCCACGATTGATATAAGGCAGGACGCAGTAGATCATTCATCGCCGCATCCACAATCGCAAAATTACGATCTTCAGTTGGTTTTAAAAATTCAACTTTAGTGACTAAAATTCCCGCATTACCGGCGATCGCACGCCCAGGCTCCATCAAGACTTCTAAATCGCGATCTTTTAATAAGCCTTTTAATGCATCAGCATATTCAGCTGGACTTGGCGGTGTTTCATCTTGATAGGTAATACCTAAGCCCCCACCGATATCAAGGTGCGATAAATTAATTCCTTGCGCCGCTAAAACATCAACGAGCGCAAGTACCTTTTTTAGTGCGTCCACAAAAGGAGACACAGTGGTTAACTGTGAACCGATATGACAATCAATCCCGACAACACTCAAATTCGCCATTGCGTTAGCTTGTTGGTAAACCCTTTCAGCTTGCTCAATCGCAATTCCAAATTTGTTTTCTTTTAAACCAGTAGAAATATATGGGTGAGTTTGCGCATCGACATCAGGGTTCACCCGAATCGAAATAGGTGCTAGCACACCTAAACGACCTGCTACATCATTAATTCGTGATAATTCGGGAATAGATTCAACGTTAAAACAACGTACTCCTTGTTCAATTGCATACTGAATTTCCGCAACTGTTTTACCCACACCAGAAAAAACGGTTCGATCAGCTCGGCCTCCTGCAGCCAAAACACGGGCCAACTCACCCGCTGATACGATATCAAATCCTGAGCCAAGTCGAGCTAGCACATTGAGTACAGCGAGGTTAGAGTTCGCTTTAACCGCATAACAAACTAAATGTGCTATTCCTTCAAAAGCGGAATCAAATGCTTGCCAGTGTTTTTCTAAAGTAGCCCGAGAATAAATATAACTTGGCGTACCAAATTGTTCTGCAATTGACGCTACAGCGACTTGTTCGGCAACTAATTGGCCGTCTTTATAATCAAAATGATCCATTCTTTTTACTACTCTACCCAGCTGGTTGTTGGTTGGTTATCAGGTAAGTATAAATCACCTTTTTGTCCACATGCGACTAATAGCGATAGTAGGACAAAAATAAGGCTAAGCCTTTTCCAATTCTTTAATTTTTGCATCATTAACCTTTCTCAACTTACTCGTTACATTCAGTATATACGCGAAGCCTATCACTCGTCTCAAATTACAAACTAGAATTTATCTGATAACTTCCATAATATAGGCACTTAATTATAACGATCCTAACAAAATCTTCTTAAGGTTGTAGTGGCAGATATGGAAGCACCAATTAGACTAAGCGGTTTATCAAGACGCTTCATCAATGATGGCTTATTAACTGAAGAAGCGGCAATTAATGCCCAAGAAAAAGCCAAAGAAACCAAACAAAGTTTGGTTCATTATCTTGTCAGTAATAATATTCTAGCTAGTAATGTCATAGCATCGTCAGCTTCAGAAGAGTTCGGTCTCCCGCTGTTTGATCTTGAAACAATGAATTTCGAACTTGCCGCTACCGATTTAGTTAAAGAAGAGTTAATTAACCAGCATAATGCCTTACCTCTTTATAAACATGGCAACCGTCTCTACGTCGCCGTCTCTGATCCAACCAACTTACAAGCTCTTGATGCATTTCAATTTAACACTCGCTTAGCCTCCCACCCAGTTTTAGTTGATGATCAGCAACTTACAAAAACCATCAGTGATGTTTTAGAAAAACAAAATGAAGCCTTAGATGACTTTAATGATGATGATTTTGAGGAACTAGACCTAGGGCCTGATGAGAGTGGAGAATCTAACAGCATTGATGACACTAAGGGCGCAGATGAAACCCCGATTGTTCGTTTTATTCAAGGTATTCTAACTAGCGCAATTAAAGCAGGTGCATCAGATATTCACTTTGAACCTTATGAAAAAGTCTACCGTGTTCGTACCCGTGTAGATGGCATGTTACATGAAGTTAAAACAGCGCCAATATCGACTGCAGGTAGAATTTCTGCTCGCTTGAAAGTACTTTCTCGCCTCAATATTGCTGAGCGACGTGTACCTCAAGATGGTCGTATGCGTCTCAAACTATCAAAAACTAAAACAATTGATTTTCGTGTTAATACTTGCCCGACTTTATTTGGTGAAAAGATTGTACTTCGTATTTTAGATCCAACTAGTGCACAGCTTGGAATCGATGCATTAGGTTATGAAGAAGATCAAAAAGCTATCTTTATGGAAACGATGCATCAGCCTTATGGCATGATTTTAGTTACTGGTCCAACGGGTAGTGGTAAAACAGTATCTTTGTACACAGCTTTAAATATTCTAAATACGGATGGCCGTAATATTTCAACCGCTGAAGATCCTGCTGAAATTAGTCTTGCAGGCATCAACCAAGTTAATGTAAACCCTACGGTAGGCTTAACTTTTTCCGCGGCACTAAAAGCTTTTTTACGACAAGATCCCGACATTATCATGGTTGGTGAGATCCGTGACTTAGAAACGGCTGAAATAGCGATCAAGGCAGCCCAAACAGGTCATATGGTATTTTCAACACTCCATACTAATGATGCACCTCAGACTTTAACTCGTTTAGCTAACATGGGTGTTCCCGCATTCAATATTGCATCAGCAGTATCGCTAATTATTGCTCAACGTCTTGGCCGTCGCCTCTGTAACAACTGTAAAACACAAGAGGATATTCCTGTTGATGTACTGTTAGAGGAAGGATTCACTCAAGCACAAATTGCTGAAGGTGTAACAATATTCAAAGCTGTTGGCTGTGAAAGCTGTACATTAGGCTATAAAGGTCGAGTCGGTATCTATCAAGTGATGCCGATTACTGAGGCTATGGGACGAATAATAATGGATGGCGGTAACTCGATGGAGTTAGCAGATCAATCCAAACGTGAAGGCGTAGCTGATTTAAGAGAGTCTGGACTAAAAAAAGTAGCGGCAGGGCTTACTAGCCTTGAAGAGCTCAACCGCGTAATTAAGGAGTAAATAGATGGCCGAAGCAGTAAAGAAAGTTAAACTGGACCCTATTTTTGTCTGGCAAGGTAAAGATAAAAAGGGAAGTCGTGCCAAAGGTGAAATTTCTGCAAATAACGTTAATACTGCAAAAGCCTTACTCCGTCGCCAAGGCATCACGCCAATAAAAATAAAGAAAAAACCTAAAGATCTATTTGCCCCTAGAAAACCACCGATAAAGCCTGCTGATATTGCTGTGTTTAGTCGAATGCTAGCGACAATGATGTCTTCTGGCGTTCCGCTAATGCAGTCAATGCAAATCATTGGTGAAGGCCATGAAAATGCCAGCATGCAAGATATGATTTTATCTATAAAAGCAGATGTAGAATCAGGTACTAGTCTGGCTGAGTCTCTAGGTAAGTTTCCACTTCACTTCGATGATCTATTCGTGAACCTAGTTAATGCTGGTGAACAATCAGGTACTTTAGAACAACTCCTACATGAAATTGCGGTTTATAAGGAAAAGACAGAAGCGCTTAAAGCAAAGATAAAAAAGGCCTTAGTCTATCCAATCTCTATTCTCGTTGTTGCTTTTATTGTTACCGCAATATTGATGATTTTTGTAATCCCACAATTTCAATCATTATTTGAAGGTTTTGGTGCTGAATTACCCGCATTGACTCAAATGGTTATTAACCTTTCCATCTTTTTCCAAGAATACTGGTGGCTTATATTTGGTTCAATTATTGGCGCAGTCTATGCGATCATGGAAGCGAAACGACGTTCACGTAAAGTACAGCACTTTTTTGATCGCCTGCTACTAAAAGTACCTGTTATAGGTGTAGTTATGGAAAAAGGTGCTATTGCACGATTTGCACGCACGTTTGCAACAATGTTTAAAGCAGGTGTTCCATTGGTTGAATCGATGGTCTCTGTTGCAGGCGCTACGGGTAATATTGTTTTCAGCGAAGGTACCCTTGAGATGCGCGATGAAGTATCAACAGGTACTCAATTAAATGTTGCAATGAGAAATAGTGAACTATTTCCAAATATGGTCATTCAAATGGTTGCAATTGGTGAAGAATCAGGTTCACTGGATACCATGCTTGCCAAAGTAGCAGATTTCTTCGAGCAAGAAGTTGATGACGCAGTTGATAATATGACGGCCCTCATGGAACCCATGATCATGGTTATACTAGGTGGCTTAATCGGTACACTGGTTATTGCTATGTACTTACCTATTTTCAAACTCGGTGCAGTGGTGTAGCCATGCTACAAGTAATACAATCATCACCCGAGTTATTTATCACTCTTACAGTAGTTTTAGGTCTATTGGTCGGTAGCTTCTTAAATGTCGTCATCTACAGACTCCCTGTAATGATGGAACGAGAGTGGAAAGCACAATGCGATGAGCTTACAGGCAATGAACCCGCCGACTCATCGCTTTCAACATTTACTCTAAGCAAACCTCGCTCTCGGTGCCCTCATTGCGACCACCCTATCGGTGCTCTAGAGAATATTCCTGTAATAAGCTATTTAGTACTAGGAGGAAAATGCAAACAATGTAAAGCCTCTATATCAATGCGCTACCCAATTATAGAAGCATTTACAGGCCTACTATCTGGCATAGTTGCTTGGCAGTTTGGTTTTGACTGGGCCTGCTTAGGTGCATTATTACTCACATGGTCTCTTATCGCATTGACCTTTATTGACGTTGATCATCAACTGCTGCCAGATAGTATTACTTTGCCATTAGTATGGTTTGGCATTAGTTTTAACCTTTTTGCCACCTACACTGATTTACAATCTAGCGTAATAGGTGCAATGGCGGGTTACTTATCTCTGTGGCTTGTATTCCATGGCTTTAAACTAGTAACGGGTAAGGAAGGTATGGGATATGGAGACTTTAAGCTGCTGGCGGCATTAGGAGCGTGGTTAGGCTGGTCTTTATTACCCTCGATCATTCTTCTCTCATCTTTAGTCGGAGCCATTGTCGGAATTTCTTTGATTCTCTTCAGCCGTCATCAGCGTAATACCCCTATTCCTTTCGGACCTTATCTAGCCGCCGCGGGTTGGTTAGCATTAGTTTGGGGCAATGATATTAACAATGCCTATTTAACTTGGGTTTTAAATAGTTAATAGCACTGATGATAAAAATTGGTCTAACAGGTGGAATTGCAGCTGGTAAATCCACTGTATGTGAATTATTTTCGCAATTAGATATCCCCATTATTGATGCTGATATCATTGCTCGACAATTGGTCGAACCCGGACAGATCGCACTTTCTGAAATCATTGCAACATTCGGCATAGAAATTTTAAATAAAGAGGGTAGTCTTGATAGAGCTAAATTACGCCAACTTATATTTTCAGACCCTAGCGCCAAGCAACAATTAGAACAAATTTTACATCCTAAAATTCGTAGTGAATTAAAAAGACAAAGTGATCGCGTCAAAGCTGACTACTGTATTTTAGCTATTCCCCTGCTTATCGAAACTCACTGGCAGAATAGCGTGGATCGTATCTTAGTGGTGGATATTGACCAGCAAGCACAAATTGAGCGCCTCTGTTCTCGCGATCAAATAGCAATCTCTGAAGCAGAAAAAATAATCAAATCACAGTCTAGCCCTGATCAGCGACTTTCCTATGCAGACGATGTCATTGAAAATAATTTATCCGCTGATTTTTTAAAGGAACAAGTCTTAAGCTTAGATTCAAAATATCGTTTAATGGCAAACAAACAGTCTACAACTTGCCAGAGCCTTAATAGTCAGCGACAATACTAACTTTATTGCTACTAATGCCGATTCAAACCAACCGTGTCTGAGACTATAACTTACGAACAACCGCTTAATGAGCGTATAAGGACCTTTCTACGACTTGAATTTTTGTTTAAGAACTTAGATGCGGCCTTAGAAGGTGAAAGCGAACTCGATCACCGTGATGTCATTCAAGCGCTATCTTCTATTTTATTAGTTTTTGACCGTAGTGATTTAAAACAAGAAATCATTAAAGAACTCGAACGTCTCATTAGCAACCTATCTGCTTTAGAAAATACCCCAGGTGTTGATAAAAAAGCATTAGAAGATTTGTTAGGTCAGTTAGACCAAATTGTAGACTCTATTCAAGCCAATAAATCAGCCATTGGTCAAGCCTTACGGGACAGCGATTTTCTTTACAGCATTAGACAACGTTCAAGTATCCCGGGTGGCACCTGTGATTTTGACTTACCAGCCTATCATTACTGGTTACTTCACAGCTCCCTTGAAAGTCGCAAGTTGCAATTAACAGAGTGGGCAAGTGAGTTTGAAGGAATCAGACAAGCAGTGACGATCACCCTTGAGCTGATAAGAGGTAGTACAGGCTTTATGAATAAAACAGCTGCACTCGGCTTTTATCAACACAGCTTAAATAATAATCAATCCACTCAACTTATTAGAATAAGAATTCCTCGAGAAGCTAGCTATTACCCTGAAATTAGTGGTGGCAAGCACCGGTTCACCGTTAGGTTTATGGCCTTTGATATCACTCAGCGGTCCCAGCAATCGAATGAAGATATTGAGTTTTCATTAAGCTGCTGTGCAATGTAAAAAGTTTGGATGATATAAATGGTAAGAGTAGTTCAATGTCCCCAATGTAGTGCTGATGTAGCATGGCAAGAAGAACAAAAATGGCGCCCCTTTTGTAGTGAGCGCTGCAAGCTGATTGACTTAGGTGAATGGGCTTCTGAAGGGCACAAGATTGCTGGCGAATCAATTGAAACTGATATTGATATCGATGCGTTTAATCCTTCAGACTACCACTAAAACCCCAGCTTAAAAACTTAAGCATCACCAGCAGTCAAAATACCTTGCTGGTGAGAAAAATCTAACATTCTATCCAATGGTATCAACGCCTTCTGACGTGTTGCTTCATCAACTTCAATTGTATTAGTTTCGTCACGTAGTGCCTCATATAAATTTACTAGTGTATTCATTGCCATCCAAGGACAATGAGCACAGCTTTTACAGCTTGCACTTTTACCACCTGTCGGTGCAGGGATTAATCGCTTGTCAGGCACAACTTGGCTCATTTTATAGAACAGACCATGATCTGTCGCGATGATAAGTGTATCTGCACTCGATTTTTTACCTGCAGCAATAATTTGCTTCGTTGACCCCACAAAATCGGCTTTAGCAATAACTGATTCGGGTGATTCTGGGTGAACTAAGACTTCAGCTTTAGGATATTTTTCCATCAGCGCCTCTAGCTCATAAAGCTTAAACTCATCATGAACAACACAATTTCCCTGCCACATGATCATTTCAGCACCTGTTTTATTCTGAATATACTGACCTAAGTGCTTATCAGGGCCCCAAACAATCTTTTTACCCTCTGCCATCAAATGCTCAACTATTTGAATCGCATTGCTTGATGTTACAATCCAATCAGCCCGGGCTTTAACTTCAACACTAGTATTGGCATAAACCACCACTTCATGATCGGGGTATTGATCACAAAATTGACTGAACTCTTCAATCGGACAACCAAGGTCTAATGAACATTCAGCATCAAGTGTAGGCATGATCACTGTTTTTTCAGGACTTAAGATCTTTGATGTTTCCCCCATGAAACGCACACCACAGACTACCAGCGTATTTGCACTATGCTGAGCGCCAAAGTTCGCCATATCTAAAGAATCCGAGACATAACCACCAGTAGATTCAGCTAGCGCCTGCAATTCATCATCGACATAATAATGAGCAATCAAAACTGCATTTTTTTCAATCAATAAGGCTTTTATTTTCTCAATATAGTCAGATTTATCGGCTTCACTTAACCAAGGACTAGGCGTTACATTATCGATAAGACTATCAATATTCGCTTGTAACTTATGAGGAATTGTTTCAGCTAAGCTCATGTTTATTTACTCTTAAATTTTAGTGCTTCAATGATTTCTACATTGGCTGTGGGGAAGTCACTGTCATCCAACTCTTGAATATCACACCAACGTAAGGTTTGCCCTTCTTTGCCATAAGCCTGTCCCGAGTAATCCGTTACTTGCCAGACATCTAACAGTACTGATTTATCGCCGTAGTCATGGCCAATGGTTAGGAATTGTTCGGCTGAGTGAATCGTCAGACCCACTTCTTCCTCAATTTCGCGTTGTAAGGCATGTTCGATATGCTCATCGTCCTCAACCTTACCACCGGGAAACTCCCATAAGTTGCCTTGATGTTGATGAGCTTGACGTAAGGCAATGAGAACTTGTTGATGCTGATTAATAATTACTGCTACAGCAACGTGAACCTGCTTTAACATTGAACTAATCGACTAATACATATAATGCGCCACAATAAGGGCAA
Organism: uncultured Gammaproteobacteria bacterium; assembly: GCA_937900515.1. GTDB lineage: Bacteria > Pseudomonadota > Gammaproteobacteria > Nitrosococcales > Methylophagaceae. The sequence continues at coordinate 16,205 of CALCCU010000259.1, forward strand.
TTTACCTGCCCTTTTGTAGCTACATCAAGATAGACCCGAGGATGAGCATCCCAATGCGTCATATTTGGCATAGGACAGCTCAAAGGCAGATCTGCTTGATGAACTTCGTAGCGCTTTTCTGTGCATGCTTCTACGACTGTACTATCATTCATAACTTACCTCTTTAGCTGCCTATAGCAGTCTCAAAAAATCAATTATTCTGCTGACGATTCCGCAATAACGGCTGCTTTACGCAATCGAATATTAAGTTCTTTTAATTGCGAATCACTTACTGCACTTGGTGCGTTAGTTAATGGGCAACTAGCAGATTGTGTTTTAGGGAAAGCCATCACGTCGCGAATAGAAGCTGAACCAGTCATCAACATCGCAAGACGATCTAAACCAAATGCTAAACCACCATGAGGAGGACAACCAAACTTCAACGCTTCTAATAGGAAGCCAAATTTATCATCTGCTTCTTCTTGAGAAATACCCAATAATTCAAACACTTTACTTTGAACATCCGCTTTATGGATACGCATTGAACCACCACCTAACTCTGTACCATTCAATACCATATCGTAAGCCCGAGACAAGCATTTACCCGGATCTGTATCTAACAGTTCAAGGTCTGATTCACGAGGAGCAGTGAACGGATGGTGTAACGCAGTCCAACGATCAGACTTTTCATCCCACTCAAACATTGGGAAAGCAACAACCCATAAAGGCTGCCAGCCATGTTTAACCATATCTAAATCATGCCCAACTTTAACGCGTAGAGCCCCTAAAGCTTCGTTCACGATATTAGCGCTATCAGCACCAAAGAATACTAAGTCTCCAGTTTCGACACCTGTTCTTGACATAATCGCTTCAACAACATCATCAGGGATGAATTTTAAGATTGGCGACTGCAAACCTTCGCGACCAGCAGAAAGGTCATTAACCTTAATATAGGCTAAGCCTTTCGCACCATAGATGCTTACATACTTAGTGTAGTCATCAATCTGCTTACGACTTAAGCTCGCGCCACCAGGAACACGTAATGCTGCTACACGGCCTTTCTCATCGTTAGCTGGACCAGAGAACACTTTAAAATCAACTTCTTTCATTAAGTCGCTAATTTCTACTAACTCTAGATCAATACGTAAATCAGGTTTATCACTACCATAACGTGCCATAGCTTCTGCATACGTCATGCGAGGGAATGGATTAGGTAATGGTTGCTCCAACACATTCGCAAATAATTTACGAATCATATCTTCCATCATAGCCATCAAATCTTCTTCTTCAACAAATGATGTTTCGATATCAAGTTGAGTAAACTCAGGCTGACGATCAGCACGTAAATCTTCATCACGGAAACAACGTACAACTTGATAGTAACGATCCATGCCAGACACCATCAACAATTGCTTAAACAGCTGTGGAGATTGTGGCAAGGCAAAGAAGTCACCAGCATGAGTACGACTCGGAACTAAATAGTCACGCGCACCTTCTGGTGTTGCTTTCGTTAAGATAGGTGTTTCAATATCCAAGAAACCGTTTAAATCTAAAAACTGACGTAATTGGCTAGTAATCTTCGAGCGGAAACGTAATTTATTCAACATTTCAGGACGACGCAAATCAATATAACGGTGACGTAAACGTACATCTTCACTTACTTCAGCTTGATCTGTTAATGGGAAAGGAGGAGTTTCAGAACTATTTAAAATAGTAACGCGCTTAGCAACAATTTCAATTTTACCGCTGCTTAAATCTGCATTATCACTACCATCAGGACGTAATCGTACTAGACCTTCAATTTGAAGAACATATTCACTACGTACACTTTCAGCAATAGCAAAGCTTTCAGCATCTTCTGGGTTACATACAATCTGAACTAAACCTTCACGATCACGTAGATCAATAAAAATCACACCACCATGATCACGGCGTCGGTGCATCCAACCCGCAACAGTAACAGTTTGTCCGTCTAATGTTTCGTTCACATCGCCGCAATAATGGCTACGCATAGTTCTTCCCAATTTTTCTAAAAATATAAATCATGTTGCAACAATACACTTCAGTTGCAACGCTAAATGTTTTTACTCATTTTTCAGCTGAGTGTTCTAATTCATCTTTTTTCCAGGCAGGTACAACCACTCCCATGGAAATAATCATTTTTAACCCGTCTTCAACAGACATATCTAATTCAACTACATCTTTTTCAGGCACTAATAATACAAAGCCTGATGTTGGGTTTGGTGTCGTCGGAATAAACACACTCACGACTTGTTCCCCTGTTTTAGCTTGCACTTCACCTAAATCATCCGATGTTTTTAATGCAAAACTCCACACACCCTTACGAGGATATTCAATCAATAAAACTTTTCTAAATGACTGGCCATTCGTAGCCAGCATAGCTTCCATTACTTGTTTAATCCCCGCATATAAATTTCTTACCACAGGAATTCTAGCGAGTAATGATTCCCATGCAGCAACTATACGCCGGCCCAGTAAATTAGCCACAATCATGCCAGTCGCAAGTACTAATACAATCGACAGCACAACGCCTATCCCAGGAATGTGCATGCCTAATAAACTATCAGGACGATATGCTTCCGGAAGTAATAATAATGAGCGATCTAAAAAATCGACTATCGCTCTTACGACTAAGAACGTAATGCCTAAAGGCATCCAAACTAATAATCCAGCAATCAGGTATTTGCGCATTTAGTTTTCGCTCTTCATTTGGACAATGTTCACAGGTCAGCACTTATATTTATAGCGACTTAACCACAAAAAGTTATTTTGCTGAAGAATCCTTACCACTATCAGCAATATTACGTTTATTTCCACTTTTGAAATCTGTTTCGTACCAACCATCACCTTTTAAACGAAACCCTGCAGCAGAAACTAATTTTCTTAGTGAGGCTTCATCACAAGCTGGACAGTGCACTAAAGCCTCATCACTCATTTTTTGTAATGCTTCAAACTCGTGTTCACAAGCATCACATCGATATTCATATAATGGCATTAACTCAATTCTCTCCGTGTTTTATCGCTGCAACTTCTAGCGGCTGCATCCGATATCGATATATATAACCTGATGATTATACCGAAAAACTACACACTCGGCTTTTGACTTTTCCTTGCCATGCAATAATCAGCTAAACTCAAAGATATGAATGATCACCATGACTGGAAAGCAATTCGCAGCTTACTGCCCTATTTATGGGAGTTTAAAGGGCGGGTTGTATTTGCATTAACACTGCTCACCTTTGCCAAGTTTGCCAATGTAGGAGTTCCTCTTGCGCTAAAACAAGCGGTTGATGCGCTTGATCCTGCACAACAAGACGTTATTTATTTACCTATCGCTATGCTTATTGCATACGGAATGCTCCGTCTCGCAAGCAGCCTATTCAGTGAACTTCGAGATGCTTTATTTGCCAAAGTTATCTACCGAACAGTTCGACGTATTGCGGGCAATATATTTCAACACCTACACAGTCTATCGCTTCGCTTTCATCTTCAACGTCAAACAGGAGGCATTTCTCGAGATATCGAACGTGGCTCACGAGGGATCAGTTTCTTATTAAATTTCATGATATTTAATATTCTGCCCACACTAGTAGAAATCATTCTTGTCACCGTTATTTTATTAACACAATACGACAGCATCTTCGCAATAATCACTACCAGTACTATTCTGTTATATATCATCTACACACTTGCAGTTACCGAATGGCGCATGCGCTTTCGACGCACAATGAATGAAATGGATTCGAAAGCGAATAACCAAGCCATAGATAGCTTACTGAATTATGAAACTGTTAAATATTTTAATAATGAAGCCTACGAACTACAACGATATGACCAGACTTTATCATCGTGGGAAACCTCAGCGATAAAAAACCAAACATCGCTATCACTACTCAATATTGGACAAGGCACTATTATTTCGGTTGGCCTAACTTTATTAATGATATTGGCAGGTCAAGGTGTTGTTGATGGCTCACTCTCCTTGGGTGACTTGGTTTTAGTTAACGCTTTTTTACTGCAACTTTATTTACCATTAGGGTTTTTAGGGTTTGTATATCGAGAAATACGCCATTCGCTAGCCGATATGGAACGTATGTTTCAACTGCTAGAACAGAGTGAAGAAACAACTGATAAACCCAATGCCCAACCCATTGCTATCAAGGGAGGCTCTATTATATTTGATCATGTTTTCTTCCACTATGATTCTCAGCGACCTATCCTTCATGACATATCCATCACTTTGGACGCAGGTAAGAAACTAGCGATTGTAGGTGCCAGTGGTTCCGGAAAATCAACATTAGCACGTCTACTGTTTAGATTTTATGATATCCAAACAGGCAGTATCAGTATTGATGGCATTGATATTCGAGATATACAACAACACAGTCTTCGCCAAGCGATTGGTGTGGTTCCACAAGATACCGTGCTATTTAACAATACTATTTATCATAATATTCTCTATGGAAACCCACTTGCGAGTAAAGAAGCCGTCATCGCTGCAGCCAAACAAGCCCATATCCATGATTTTATTGCAAGCTTGCCCGACGGTTATAAAACGCTAGTGGGTGAACGTGGCTTGAAATTATCAGGTGGTGAAAAGCAGCGTGTAGCTATCGCCCGCACATTACTAAAAAAACCAAAAATATTAATATTTGATGAAGCGACATCTGCGCTTGATAGTCACTCTGAACAAGCCATCAATACGCAACTTGAAGCTATCAGTACAAATAAAACCACACTAGTTATTGCTCACCGTTTATCAACCGTTACAGATGCTGATAATATTATTGTTTTGAATCAAGGCCGAATAATTGAACAGGGAACTCATCAACAATTATTAGCTCAAAGTAAACATTACGCTGCAATGTGGGCGTTACAACAAACCGAAGGTATCACCAACAATGAATAAGTTACTTATTACACTACTCTTAACTCTATCTTCATTTGCAGTTTCCGCAGACTGGCAAATCGAAAGCTTTGATCACCAAGCATCGAATACAGTCCAATCGTCGGCAATGGTTAGAAATGAAGAAGGTTTTGAGCTTGCTATCTTTAAATCAAACGAAGGTGTTGTATGGATGGACTTTAGCCTTTCGGATAATAGTTTTGATGAGTTAGCGCAAAATGAATTACCCATATTTCAAATCGACGATCAGAAACCTGTGCAAATGATTCGAGGCTTTGTTGCCACCATCGTTCCACCCGATGAAGGTATTAATGCCATTGTAGTCAGTGACTCTGAAACAATCTCCACCGATAAAGATTTCAGTATGGATCATATCGTCGCAGAACGTTTGCCTGAACGTGTTATTTGCCCTATCTACCAAGGTGCTTCACGCCCGCATCTTGGGACTCTCGAAGCATTATCGAGTGGCAACAAAATCACTTTTGACTTTGTCTTGGACAATGGTCAAAAAGCTCAAACTTCATTTTCATTGAATGGAGCAAAACAGGCTTTAGATATAGCGTTGAATTGAGCGATATAACACATATCTCTATGATCTTTTGGACTTTTGCTGTCATTACAGGGTAAGATACTGCCGCAATTACGGTTGAAACATCCGTTATTTAGTGTGCAAAACATGCACCACACATCTGTTCAGGTTCCGTTCAGCTATCCTATGAGAAGCTACAACTGTACTAGGGCATATGACTTAAAAACTGAGAGGAAATATTAATGAATTACGCTAAATCACTTATCGGTGCTGCACTAAGCGCATCAGTTCTTTTATCTTCTGCTGTTATGGCTGAAAATCATGTTGTTACAGCTGCAGTAACAGCTTTTAAACCAATGGTAATTAAAATTGCACCAGGTGATACTGTATCTTGGGAAAACATGAACGGTCACATCACTAACACTACATTTATCGATAACAGTGGTGAGCACCATTACATCCCTGAAGGCGCTGAAGGCTGGACTTCAGCAATGGGTGAAAATTTCCAAACGCCGCCATTGACTGTAGAAGGCATCTACCTTTACAAATGTGACCCTCATTGGGGTGCAGGTATGGGCGGTGTAATCATTGTAGGTACACCAACAAACCTAGATGACATTGAAGCTAAAAAACCAAAAGGCGCTCTAAAACGTCTAGTTAAGAAAGCAAAGAAAGCATTGAAATAATCATTCCCCGATAATTTCAATCTAAAAAGCCCGCTTTTTAAGTGGGCTTTTTTGATCCTATCACTCTCTTTATGTGGTAAAATCCCCCCGTTTTTTGTACTTAAAAGCTCTCTTGAGTCTTTAAACTGACAAATTGATAATTTTTAATCTTTATTTGCTGGGGGATCCCATCTAATGTCAAACACTGTTGATAACAGTAAGCGACGATTTCTGACCACCGCCGCTAGTGTAGTTGTTGGTGGAGCAGGTGCTGCTGCCGTTGCTGTTCCATTTGTTGCATCCATGTTGCCAAGTGCCAAAGCGAAAGCTGCTGGTGCTCCAATTGAAGTGGATATCAGTAAACTTGAACCGGGCCAACGTATCACGCCTGAATGGAGAGGTAAGCCGGTTTGGATTTTACGTAGAACACCTGAAACAATTGCAGATCTTGCAAGTTTAGATGATCAACTCCGCGATCCAAATAGTGAAAATACAGATCAACAGCCAGATTATTGCCAAAATGGTACTCGCTCTATTCGTGATGAAGTAATCGTATTAGTAGGTATCTGTACGCATTTAGGCTGCTCTCCAACATTCCGTCCAGAATTAGCTCCTGAAGATTTAGGACCGGATTGGAAAGGTGGCTTTTTCTGCCCTTGTCATGGCTCAAAGTTTGACTTAGCTGGTCGAGTTTACAAAGGTGTTCCCGCACCGACAAACCTAGTTGTTCCACCATATCACTTCTTAGGCGATAACCGTATTGTTATCGGTGAAGACGCAAAAGGAGCTGCATAATGTTTACTAGTTTAATGGGTTGGGTTGATGCTCGTTTCCCTGCAACAAAAATGTGGGAAGATCATCTTTCTAAATATTACGCGCCAAAAAACTTTAACTTTTGGTACTTCTTTGGCTCTCTAGCCATGCTCGTTTTAGCACTTCAAATTGTGACGGGGATTTTCCTCACAATGAATTACAAACCAGATGCAGAGTTAGCCTTTGCTTCTGTTGAATACATCATGCGTGATGTTGAATGGGGCTGGCTAATTCGTTATTTACATTCAACTGGGGCATCTGCATTTTTCATCGTAGTTTATCTACACATGTTCCGTGGTCTAATCTATGGCTCATACAAACAACCACGTGAATTAGTATGGCTGTTTGGCATGTTCATTTACATGGCATTAATGGCAGAAGCGTTCCTTGGTTATTTATTGCCATGGGGGCAAATGTCATTCTGGGGTGCGCAAGTAATCATCTCCCTATTTGGTGCTTTGCCTGTAATTGGTGAAGATTTAGCCCTTTGGATACGTGGTGATTTCGTTGTTGCTGACGCAACTCTAAACCGCTTCTTTGCTTTCCACGTTATTGCAGTACCATTAGTGATTCTTGGACTTGTTGTAGCACATATCATCGCGCTACATGAAGTAGGTTCAAATAACCCTGATGGTGTTGAAATCAAGAAGAAAAAGGATAGCAATGGTATTCCATTAGATGGTATTCCATTCCACCCATACTATTCTGTAAAAGATATTGTCGGCGTGGTTGTGTTCTTATTTATCTTCGCACTTATCTTATTCTATATGCCTGAATTAGATGGCTGGTTCTTGGAAAAAGACAACTTTGTTCCAGCAGATCCATTGAAAACACCAGTACATATTGTTCCGCTATGGTACTTCACTCCGTTCTATGCAATCTTACGGGCTGTTCCTGATAAATTAATGGGCGTTATGGCTATGGGTGGTGCTCAAGCAGCATTATTCTTATTACCATGGCTAGATCGTAGCCCTGTGAAATCAATTCGCTACCGTGGACCATACTTCCGCATAGCGTTGACCTTATTTATTATTAGCTTCCTTGCTCTTGGTTACTTGGGTACTCAACCGGCTACTAGCTTATATACCAATATGGCTCGTGTATTCTCAGTAATTTATTTTGCATTCTTTATCTTAATGCCGTTCTACACTAAATTTGATAAAGACAAAGCAGTGCCAGAAAGGGTGACAATGAAATGAAAACATTAATCTTCGCTTTATTTTTTGGATTCCTGTCCACAACTTCAGGCATCGCGATCGCAGCCTCAGCAGGAGTTCACCTTGAACCTGTTGAAATTGATTTGTCTGATAAAGCTTCTTTACAACGTGGTGCACAAACATTTGTGAACTACTGTTTGAGCTGTCATGAAGCAGCTTATATGCGTTATAACCGCATGGGGCAAGATCTTGGATTAACTGATACTCAGGTAAAAGAAAACTTGATGTTTGCCTCTGAAAAAGTGGGTGACACAATGACCGTTGCCATGCAAGCCGAAGATGCCAAGAAATGGTTTGGTGTAACCCCTCCAGATTTATCTGTTATCTCTCGAGCTCGCGGCACTGCATGGTTAAATAGCTATTTGCGTTCATTCTACTTGGATGATGCTAAAGCTATGGGAACAAACAATACCGTATTTAAAGATGTTGGTATGCCACATGTTTTATGGGAGCAACAAGGCTATTTAGACCATGATGAAGAGTCCGGTCATCTTTCGGAAGCAACTGAAGGTGATTTAAGTAGCTATGACTACGATCTTATGGTTGCAGACTTAGTTAACTTCTTAGCATATATTGGCGAACCCTCAAAAATACAACGTCTAGAATTAGCTAAATGGGTATTACTATATCTATTCATTCTATTCTTAGTTGTATATCCGATGAAGAAGGCTTTCTGGAGAGATATTCACTAAAATAGGCTAAAAAATTAGTCTACACAAGAAAGGGGGCCTTAGCTCCCTTTCTTCGTTATACGATAACAAGTATTTAGCTGGTTATTGAGAAGGTAGCATGGGAGAAGTTGGCAATGGTAAATAGTAATCGACGGTCAATGATAACGGTGTATTCAGATCCTGAGTGCCCTTTGTGTCACCGAACTCGGATCGTCATACATGAAAAAAATATCGATGCAAATATAGAAAATGTTCTCGATGGTCAGCTTCCTGAAGAAATAGCTTCGGCAAGCCCTTATGGTACAACACCAATATTGCTAGAGCGAGACATCTCACTTTTTGATTCAAATATCATCAATGCCTACTTTGATGAGCGCTTTCTCCAGCCACCATTAATGCCTTCTGATCCTGCAGCGAGAGCCAATGCTAGGTTAATGCTACATCGAATAGATAAAGACTGGTACTCTCACTGGAATGCTTTACTAGGTCTAGAAAAAGGTAAAATGAGCAAAGCGCGTAAAACAATAGAAGAGGACTTAACAGTTCTAGCACCACTCTTTACGCAATCTGAATTCTTCATGAGTAATGAATTCTCACTGCTTGACTGTAGCTTAGCACCTCTTTTATGGCGCTTACCTTTACTTAAAATCAAGTTACCCGCCAAAGCAAGTGCAGTTGAAGACTATGCCCAGCGTATTTTTGCTAGAGATAGCTTCCAAGCAAGTCTTAGTGATCAAGAACGCATGATGCGTTAATTTGGAACAGAATAAAATATGACCTCTCAAAAACCTTACTTAATCAGAGCTATATTCGAGTGGCTTGTTGATAATGGCCAAACACCTTATTTGCTAGTAGATGCAACAATAGATGGAGCTCAGGTTCCACTGGAGTTCGTCAATGAAGGTAAAATCGTACTGAATGTTGACCCTAGTGCTGTCCGTAACTACCATGCAGATAATGAGTGGATCAGCTTTTCTGCTCGTTTTTCAGGTAAACCTATGGAACTGTTTATTCCTATTGATGCAGTACGGTCAATTTATGGTAAAGAGAGCAATCAAGGAATGTTTTTCCCTGAAGATGAACTTTCGCCAGAGCCACCCACAAAACCTAAAGCACCAACACCAGCAGATAGAGCAGCTAAACGTCCAGGATTGACAGTAGTAAAATAAGTTATAGCTGATACTTATCCATACGATAACGCATAGCCATTCGTGTCAAACCTAACTCTCTAGCAGCTTGAGATACATTTCCTGCCGTGCGGCTTAATGCTTGCTCTATTAGGTATTTCTCAACTTCATCTAGTGTCATACTTTCAAAGTGATTCATTGATTGGATTTCTGACTTTACAGAAGTCCTCACTTGTAGCAGTAAATCACTAGCAGTAATTATTTCATTAGTACAGAGCATCACAGCTCGCTCAAGCACATGTTGCAGCTCACGGATATTACCTGGCCAAGAGTAATTATTCATGGCCTCGAGTGCCTTATAATCTAATTTAGGCACTGCTAAGGCATATCTGCGAGCCAGAGTTTCAATAAAATGGCTTGCCAATAAAGCTATATCACCCTCCCTAGCACGAAGCGGCGGTAATGTAATTTCTAAAATATTAAGTCGGAAGTACAAATCTGAACGAAATTCACCACTCTCTACCATTGTTGTAAGGTCACGATTTGTAGCAGCAATAAAGTGCGCTTTGACAGCAAGCTCTTTTGTAGCACCTACTCTTCGAACAACTCGTCGCTCGAGTACATTCAAAAGCTTTACTTGAAGGTCTAGCGGTAACTCTCCAATCTCATCTAAAAATAGTGTGCCATCCTCGGCAACTTCTATTAGACCAGCTTTTGCTTGATGTGCATTTGTAAAGGCTCCTCGTTCATAACCAAATAGCTCTGCCTCCATTAAATCACGTGGTAAGGAAGCACAGTCAACATGCACAAATGGTTTATCGGTCCAACTGCCAGAGTCATGATAGTACCTGGCAGCGACATCTTTACCTGTGCCAGTTTCTCCCCTGATAAGGATGACGGGATGAATATCTGATGAATTATCGACAAGCTTTGCAATTTTATCTAACTGCATTCTTGTTTTACATAAAAGATCACTCTGACCGAGCATTTGCATCTTGTTTACAATTTGTTTTTCTCTTGCATGAGAAAAATCTAGCTGTTGCTGTACACGGCTAGACTCAAGTACCTTTGTTAAAATCAGACTGAGTTCATTTAGATCGACAGGCTTTTTTAGGTAGTCATTGGCACCTAGCTTCATTGCGGTGATAGCGTCATCTAATTCACCATAAGCAGTCATCATAATAATAGGCAATGATTTTGAAACACCTAGCTCTTCATCTCTCAGTGTCTCCAAAAATCCTAAGCCACTCCCATCTGGTAACCGTACATCTAACAATAATGCATCAGGCTCATCATTTTCATTGAAATAGGCCCTTGCCATAGAAAGAGTATCGCAGACCACCACCTCAAAACCATCTCTAGATAATTTAGTTGCTACCGATTTAGCAAATAGAGCTTCATCTTCAACGAGTACTATTTTTTGCATATAATTCAACCAGTTACTTTGATAGAGATAACAACAGTGGTGCCAGATCTATTCGTTGGAAAGTACTCAATGGTGCCGTCATGTTGTTTAATTATTTTAATCGCAAAAGGAATTCCTAACCCACAACTAAGTCGCTTAGTTTCACCTTCAATAACTTGTTCTGACACAGGATCGAAAGTCATTCCTCTGCCTTGATCCTCAATAACTAAATTAACTGTATCCCCCAGCTCATGATAAGCAAGCGTAATTATATCGCCTGATTGAGAAGCTTCCAGTGCATTTTGTACTAGATTAAAAATTGCTTGTTCAAAAAGGTTAATATCTACTGATACTAATGAAGTAGCTGTATCCCATCCTTTCCGCGTAATACTTATATTTTTATCGACCAATTGCAGCTCAACTAAACTCAAGGCATTGTCAGCGATTTCTGTTAATACTATTGGACTGATATGTGGTTCAACTGGATGCAGGTAACTCAATAGTGATGTCACCCATCGCTCCAATCGATCTACGGCGACAATGATATCTTTGAGTGTATCTCTTGTCTCAGGTGGGAGATCATCGTCACAAGCAACTTGGGCTGCGGCCCGTATGCCAGCTAAAGGGTTACGGATATTATGTGCAACTAAAGGAACTAGTTCACCCAGTGCTGCTTGCTTTTTTGATTCAACAAGGTTATCCCGGTTAATAATTAAGTCATCGGCCATTTTATTAATAGCTTCTGCAAGCAACACTAATTCGCCTACACCGCTAACTATCACAGAGTGCTCCAACGACCCTTTGCTTATCAATTTGGCTCCACTAATGAGCTCTGACAGTGGATGAACCACATTTTTCTTTATATAGCGTCTAGCAATGAGTAAAAGAGCGACAGACAAAAGAACAGGAATTGAGGTAATCCATATCAACCTTGTTGTCCAGCGTGCTTTAGAATCTATAATGGATGCTTGTTTTTGTACCATGATCTGGCTCAAATCAGAAAAAGCACTTTCTAGTGTTTCCAGCGTGTGTTTCTCAAATGCTTTGTCTAATTTTCGTCTCTGCTCACTATCTAAACTTTTTTGATCGAATATTTTTATCGTTTCCTGATAAAAAGCGTTATATGAGTTAATGATTTTGTCGATTGAATTTCGTTCGTCTGTATCAACCGCTATCATCTCTAACTGCTGGAAATAATTATGAACTGAATCAGTATAGGATTGATACTCTTCAACTGCATCGTAGTCTTGTAAAAAAGAGGCATCAAACACCTCTTTCAACTGTCGGTAAACATCGCCACGCATATTCTGCATAGCTGTATTCATTGCACTAATTCTTAGGGACTCTTCCGAGCTTTTTTGCCATGATAGTGACCATGTAATTCCGACAGATGCAGTAATAAGAACGAGTAGAATAAAACTTAACTCATGCAATAAAAGCGATGTCTGAAGTGAATTAATTGGCTTAATCATTGATGATATCGTATAGACAAAAAAACGGGCTTCGACGCCCGTTTTTTTATTAGTAATTTACCTGAGACTACGATGCTTCGAAACTGTCAAATGTAAGTGACTCATCGATTAATACAGCACCGCCTTCTTCCCATGAGTCACCATCAGGTACGATGGTACGGACTTGGTAAATCTCTCCTGGAATCTCAGAAGACATTGTAAATATATAATATTTACTGGCGTACAAAGGAAATTCAGATTTCTTAGGATCATTGATATATGGTTGAACGGTATATTGAACACCCTTAATTGTTTTACCATTATAGTCGATATCAACTTCTTTTTTGTTTGCCCCTTTAGCAAGCGCCCATTTCACTTTTTTCTGTAGGTAGTGCCAGCGGTTATTATTGTTACCTTTATTAAATAGTTTACCCATTTCCCTTACATCAAACTCTAAAAAGAATACAGCAACAGTATTGCCTTGCTGATTTTCACGGTCTTGGTATGGACGATTATACGGCCCTGAGAAAAAATCTACATGGGTATCTTTTCGGCCTGTATTTCGTAAATTACTTAAAACTAAATCAACGGTATCTTCTCGTTCACCGTCAACAAAATGTTCTTTCTTATATTTATAATGCAACGTACCTGCTTCTTGGATATTTCTTAAATGTGCTTTATCAAATATTTCATTATTGATTTCAGAAAAGCCTGCTTGAGCAAATACATTTGCTGACAAAATCAACATACAAGCTGAAACACAAATACTCTTAATACTTAACGCCATTTTTTACCTCATTCGTTAAAAAGTGAGTAAACAAGCTCACTTCTTAGTGTTATTCTTAAACTTTATAAATTAAGCCTTTTAAGACTACATTATGACAACTATCTTAGCTAAAAAGATTCCATTCATCGTCGTTTTTATTTACTTACTTCTGCCAGCCTGCTCTACTAATTCACCCAACCGTATCTATCAAAAAGCAAGCAATTATAACTACAGTGATACTTTAATGAACCTAGATATTGCTATTTCTGAACATAACTATCGAATCATCCATCGAAGTAATATTGGTCAGGCTGTACGTGATCGGGGTGAACCTGCTTACCCTTTATCTACGGTGATCAGCTTTTGCAATATCACTTATGCCAAAGAAATGATGCAAATTAACGCCGATCTAATCAATGATATGCCATGCATTGTAACTGTGCGGGAAGAGGAAGAAGGCGTCATCGTGGGAACAAAATTAATGACTATTGACTCTAGCAATCCCGAACAAAATGAATTTGCCAGCAAAATTAATAAGAACCTACTAGCAATTATAGAGGCTACCGTTGAGTAGCCTCTATAAACCGATATTATTTAGCTAGTCGTTCTGGCTTTTCTTCTCCTAAAGCACCGTCTGAACGAGCTTTTAAATATGCATAGATAGCACTTATATGCGCACGAACACTTGGCTCATCACTCCATGTTGGCATTTCAAAGCCTTTTGCATGTTCTTCTGCGATTTGCGACAAGAATGCTAGACGGCGTTCAGGATCATCCAAATTCACTTTAGCAAAATATTTTTTCAGTACTTTCTTACGGAATCGAAATTCACTCATATCCGTCACTGCTTCAACTAAGTTTGCTCCTCGCTCTGTACCCTTTGCATCTTTACCATGGCAAACAAAACAAGTGGTATTGAATACACGCCAGCCATCATATGTTTTATCATCTACCTTGCCATTTTCTATTGTGTAAACAGTACGTTTCTTTTTAACTACTTGCTTAACATCAGCTAATGAGGGCATATTGTATTGGGCAACAATTGCCGCGACGTCATCTTTACGCTTATCTAAAATTTTATTTAACAGTGCTTGCCACGCCTTATCTTGGTGACGAACCCCCATCCCAAAGCTGAAAATATAGTCGGAACCAATTTCATTTAACGGCACAACCGTCATTGGTACATCTGATACACTTGCGTAATAACCAGCAATTGGCCCCCACGCAAATGCCACATCAATTTGCCCTGATGCTAAGGCTTCAGAAATAATGCGGCCTGAATTAACTTTGGCATCCCCCGTCATCATTTGAAAGTATTCTATTTGGTCTGCTAGACCATGTTTAAGTAGTGTGTTTGTTGCTATAGCACGATCAAACAAACCTACTTTTAATTTTTTACCTTCTTTGCTTACTTTAGCAATATCACTTATCTCGTTCAATTCATAACCTTCGCCTTTTCGATAGACCATGGCATCAATTGAACTAAAGTATGCTGTTGTAGGTGAATACATCCCGCGCTCAGCAGGTATACTCATTGCTACATCACATAAAAACTTACCTGTTTCAGGATCAACTTTTTTAATGGTATTTCTACCAAATCCAATCCGTTGTGGAAACCAATAGTATTCGACAGGAATCCCTAACTCTTCACCGATAATAGCTGCAATCTTATTATCGAACCCCTCTAACTTGTCATTTGAGTACGGTAAGTTATGCGCGTCTGCACATACTTTTACAGCTGTTTGTCCTGCTAAAGGTTTAAACTCTGCCGCACTCACTACACTACTACTGAATAATAAAGCTATCGTTATCTGAAAAAGTACACGTATTGGTGTCATACCAAATCCTTTGTCTGCCTAAAAAATGTAACCTAACCTGATCTAAGACTATAGCCATAAAAAAAGCCCGACACAAGT
>CALCCU010000260.1 GCA_937900515.1 uncultured Gammaproteobacteria bacterium
AGATAATCATTCAAAATACTATATTTAAAGTTTATGATGGCTCAACCCAAGTTATTCTTACAGCCATAATTAATGGTCTTATTTTATTACCCTTTGTACTTTTATTTACCCCTTCTGGCTATCTAGCCGATCGTTTCAACAAACCCAAAATAATGCGTTGGTCAGCACTCCTTGCCGTCGGATTAACACTCTTAATAACACTTTCATATTATCTAGGCTGGTTCGAGTTCGCATTTGCAATGACATTTATGTTGGCTGTACAAAGCGCTTTTTATTCGCCTGCAAAATATGGCTATATTCGTGAAATTGCAGGAAAAAACAATTTAACATCTGCAAATGGCTTCGTTCAATCGGTCACAATTATCGCAATATTATTAGGCATGTTTATATTTTCGATATTGTTTGAAACAATACTTGCAGATCAAAACTATCAATCTGAAATAGACATTATCAAGCTGATTGCCCCACTAGGTTGGGTATTAGTAGCAGGGTCACTGGTAGAGCTGTATTTTTCTAGTCGCCTACCTTCATTAATCACTCCAGTCCTCAAGGATGCATTCGATTGGAAGCAATACCGAACAGGTCGAGCACTTTCATCTAACCTAAAACTACTACGTGCTGATGCCGTTATTTGGTTATCAATTGTCGGGTTATCGGTATTCTGGGGAGTATCTCAAGTAGTACTTGCAGCCTTCCCAGCTTTTGCCAAAGAAACTTTATTTATCGACAGCACCATTGTTATTCAAGGTTTACTTGCTTGCTCAGGCATAGGCATAGTTGCAGGATCATTGCTTGCAGGAAAAATTTCTAACCACTACATTGAGTCAGGTCTAATCCCTCTGGGTGCAGTCGGCATGGTGGGGGCACTCTTTCTACTTCCTCAAATTTCATCCGCGCTATGGCTATCTCTTGATATTCTTGCTTTTGGATTTTTTGGTGGCCTGTTTATTGTTCCACTCAACTCACTTATCCAATTTCATGCCCGTGCCCCACAATTAGGTACTGTTTTAGCTGGTAATAACTGGGTTCAAAATGTTGTCATGCTGAGCTTTTTGGCAATAACAGTCGCTTTTTCGCTCGCAGACTTTTCAAGCAAACTACTACTTGAACTACTGACGATTGTAACTGCTGTAGGTGCTTTCTACACTGTTTGGAAACTACCTCAGTCCTTAGTTCGCTATGCATTAAGGCTACTCTTCTCAGGTAAATATCGCATTAGTGTACAAGGGTTCGAACATATCCCATCACAAGGTGCGGTGTTGATGTTGGGCAATCATATAAGTTGGTTGGATTGGGCGATGATTCAAATAGCTAGCCCCCGCCCAGTTCACTTTGTTATGGATAAAACCATTTATCAAAAGTGGTACCTAAAATGGATTTTAGACTTATTTGGTGTCATCCCTATCGCTAATAGCAGTAGTAAAGGTGCATTGCAGACTATTAATAAGCATTTACTACAAGGAGAAGTTGTTTGTCTTTTCCCTGAAGGATCAATTAGCCGTAACGGTCAATTAGATGAGTTCAAAAAAGGCTTTGAGCGTTGTGTAGATAATGTCGATGGCATCATTCTTCCCTTTTATTTACGAGGCCTATGGGGAAGTCGTTTCTCACGTTCAAGCAGCAAGCTGCAGTCACTACGCCAAAGTAGATTACGTAGAGATGTTATCGTTGCATTTGGTGAAGTAATGCCGATAACTAAGAAAGCAAACGATGTAAAAAGCGCAATTTTCGAGCTATCAATTAGTACTTGGCAAAGTCATACACAAGAGTTACCAACATTAGGTCATGCATGGATAAGCCGCGCTAAAGAAAATAGCAATACAACTTGTTTGACTGATATTCAAAGCAATATAAGTCTATCTCGACGTAAAACATTGGTAGCTACCTTACTATTTTCACGCCGCTTTAAAAAGATATCCCCAGAACAAAATATTGGCTTACTGCTACCTACTAGCAGTGCAGGTATTATCGCCAATATGGCGGCTTTTATTAGTGGTAAAACGGTTATAAACCTAAACTTTACCTCTAATGTGAACGCCTTATTGTCTGCGATTGATAAGTCTGAAATACAGACCATTTATACGTCTAAACAGTTCATCACCAAATTAAAAGCAAAAGGTGTCGATCTTGCCAGCCTATTCGACAAGACTAAACCTGTGTATCTGGAAGATCTCAAGCAAGAGATATCAAAATCAGAACAAATATTAACCCTAATTATGAGTTATTTATTACCTGCATCTTGGTTAATTTCACTATTCGGTCATTGTGTAAAAATCACCGATCCCGCAGCTATTCTATTTTCAAGTGGTAGCGAAGGTGAACCTAAAGGCGTAGTGCTTTCCCATCAGAATATAATGGGTAATATTAAGCAAGTTTCTGACGTGCTAGATAGCGAAGAACAAGATGTTATCGTTTCGAGTCTACCTTTATTCCATGCATTTGGATTAACAGTAACAGCTTTAATGCCCTTAATTGAAGGCGTGCCCGCTATTTGCCACCCTGATCCTACTGATGTACTTAATATCGCTAAAGGGATCCACCAGCATAATGGAACACTATTTTTTGGCACATCCACCTTTCTGAGACTATTTAATAAAAATCGTCGCGTTCACCCACTGATGCTGCAATCTTTAAGAATAGTCGTTGCGGGTGCTGAACGTTTAAACCCTGAGATTCGCGATAGCTTTAACCTTAAATTCGGCAAAACCATCTACGAAGGCTACGGCACAACAGAAACAACCCCTGTCGCGAGCGTTAACTTAATGGACCGAATGGCTAGTGATGACTGGCATATTCAGGTAGGAAATAAGCCTGGGACAGTAGGACTCCCTTTACCTGGTAGCAGTGTCCGAATCATCGATCCAGAAACACTAGAAACCTTAAAGACAGGAGAAAATGGATTAATATTGATCGGTGGAACCCAAGTAATGCAAGGTTATCTAAATGATCCAGTTAAAACAGCCGAAGTTATCTGCGAGCTGGATGGTCATCGTTGGTATAAAACGGGTGATAAAGGTCACGTTGATAAAGATGGTTTCTTAGTGATTGTTGACCGCTATTCTCGGTTTGCAAAAATTGGCGGAGAAATGATCAGCCTTGGCGCCATTGAAGCAAGCATCAATAAAAACTTGCCAGATGATGTTGAAATATTAACAACCACTATTGATGATGATAAAAAAGGTGAAAAAGTAGTATTGCTTTACACTAATACTATTGATGAATCGACACTAAAATCCTGCATAGATACAGCGCAACTGAACGCCTTAATGGTCCCTAGCCTGCTTATAGCCGTCGAAGCAGTTCCAAAGCTAGGTAGTGGCAAAAGTGACTTCAGCACAGCCAAGTCTATCGCTGCAAATTACCGCCAAGCTTAAGCACTAATATGACTAGTAACCGCTGTGTTATCGCTAAGGAATATGTGATTCTTCTTCATGGTTTAGCAAGAAGTCGTATTTCCATGTTATTAGTGGAACGTACCTTAAAAAAGGCCGGCTATACTACGATTAATATCAGCTACCCTTCAACAAAATACCCTATTGCCAAGCTAGCACTTGAAACGATTACAAATACATTAGCGAGGTGTACTGACGCAACCAAAATTCACTTTGTAACTCATTCTATGGGAGGCATTTTGCTTCGCTATTACCTCACTCAATATATAATTCCCAATTTAGGACGCACTGTGATGCTCGGACCGCCAAATAATGGCTCTGAACTAGTTGATAACTTAAATTCATTGCCAGGCTTTAAATTAATTAATGGTCCCGCAAGTTTAGAATTAAGTACTGACAAAGGCAGCACCGTCAATCAACTTGGCCCCGTGAAATTTGAACTTGGTGTGATAGCCGGTACTCACAGCTTAAATCCTATTTATTCCCTGTTTATGCCTCACCCTCACGACGGAAAAGTATCGGTAGAGAGTACTAAAGTAACGGGGATGTCAGCACATATATCACTCCCCGTAAGCCATAGCTTTATGATGAATAATAAAGACGTGAGACAGCAGATTATTCACTTTTTAGATAAGGGTTCATTCAGCGAGCAATCCACATAAAAAATTAACTCGCACTAAGCTGTACTAATAAGAATTTACTCTTTTGTTCGTAAGGCGTACATTATCGACAATAACGTTAAAATGACACTATGAATTATAAGGGTTTACTCCATGGCTAAACATTCATCATTCCCTCCTGTCTATGATGATCCAGCTGAACAAGCTACTGAAAAGTTAAGGCTTACTCTTCCTCTAATAAATAAGCACAAAGCAGCTGCAACCCCCGTGAACTATGCTGTTTGGTATGAATACGTTTCAGGTGAAAACCTAGCGCTTACCAATGCAATAGATAACCTACTCGGTAAAAATCAACCAATAACGGCAGCAATATCTCAGGCCTTATATGAGAAATATGTGCTAATGGAAATGCCTAAACGACTAGAAACAACCAACACGGGTCTAAAACTTGTCGTTGATAACACTCTAGATAATATTACTGAAGTTGAGTCAACTACCAATCAATGCCTTTCGGGGTTTAGTAATTCGCAAATAGCACTAGAAGAATGCGAAGATATTAATGATTTAAAAGGCCTACTTAGCGGAATTCTTGATGATACCAACAAAATGTCTCAAACGAGCTCAGCACTAAAAAATAACCTCAAAGAGTATGCTCAAGAAATAAGCAGACTAAAACAAGAGCTCAGCGCCGTAAAAGAATTTGCAAAATCAGATGCACTAACCGGCTTACTCAATCGCGGCGCTTTTAATGATGAATTACTTAATGCATGTAATAGTGATAACACAGAAACAGCATTACTATTATTTGACATTGATCACTTCAAAAACATTAACGATAGCTTCGGCCACCTGCTTGGTGACAAAGTTATACAGTACTTCGCTGGACTATTGAAAACGAATACGCCAGAAGGCTGTATTGCAGCACGTTATGGTGGCGAAGAAATGGCGATGATTCTTATTCAACAATCTGAGTCCGAGGCCTTTAAGCTAGCCGAAAAAATTCGTCTCAGCTTTGCGAGTAGTCGCTTAAAAAGAAGGGGCCGTGATGACACAATTGGTCAAATTACCGTATCTGTAGGCATTAGTATGATCAAACCAAATGACGCGCCAGCAGACATTATTGAACGAGCTGATAATGCACTTTATCAAGCAAAAGAAAGCGGCCGGAACCAAGTCATTATTAACTAAATTTATACACCACACTGAGCAAAACGCGTTTAACTCAGTGTGGTTCTAAATACATTCTATTGTTGACCAGCTTGCAGGTTTGCAACTCGTAGCGTTGCAGGTGGGTGAGAATCATAAATAGCTGATACGAGAGGATCTGGGGTCAGCGTGCTCGCATTTTCCTGATACAAAGCAACTAAAGCAGAGATCAAATCCTCACTATTTGAAACTGAAGCGGCATAAGCATCAGCTTCAAATTCATATTTACGCGATAATGATGTCATTACAGGGTGTAAAAAGAAGCCAAATACAGGAATAACCAACATAAACAACACGAGAGCCATCGCGCTACTTTCTGTACTTACACCTAGCCCAGTATAAAACCATGATTGTGCTGAGGCCCAGCCCAATAAAGCCAAACTCACTAGGCTGAGTCCCGCCATCACCACCATATTTTTTACAACATGTTTACGTCTGAAATGACCTAGCTCATGTGCAAGAACAGCTTCAATTTGATCTTCGTTCAAGGTGTCCAATAAAGTGTCAAAAAACACAATACGCTTATTATTACCAAGCCCCGTAAAGTAAGCATTACCATGGCCTGAACGACGTGAGCCATCCATCACATAAATACCCTGACTTTTAAAACCACAACGAGCTAATAAACCTTCTACACGAGCTTTTAATTGCTCATCTTCCAGTGGTGTGAATTTATTGAATAACGGCGCAATAAAAGCTGGATAGGCCCACATCATCACCAAGGTGAATGCCATCCATGCAAACCAAAGATAAAGCCACCAATGTTCTCCTGTTCCATTCATTAGCGCTAATGCAGCCCAAATCAAAGGTGCGCCTATCACAATCATCAGTAATGCTTGCTTAGCAATATCACTAAAGAAAAGTGCTGGAGTATTTTTGTTAAAACCAAACTTGTCTTCTAAAACAAATGTTTTATACCAGGAAAAAGGAATGTCGATGATAGTGCCAATAACAAAAAAACTTAGAATAAAAATAATGCCTGTTACCGTTTCAGATAAACCTAAGGAGTCCAAACTTCCTGACAATAAGGCCAAACCTCCGCCGATAGTCCACAGCAGCAAAACAACTGCTCCGGCCACATTATCAAGACGGTTTAACTTACCTTTTGCAATACTGTAGGAAGCGGCTTTTTGATGAGCAGATAACTCAACTTGTTCTTTAAAGGCTTCTGGAACCGCATCTCGATGCGTATCAACATAACGACTTTGACGTAGTGACAACCAAAGCTCAATGCCGGTCATCAGTACGAGAGCAGCTAAGAACAGCCAAGTAAATTCATTCATATTTTTATCCAAGCAAAATCAACAATGTCATGTAGGTTAGCCTTTGATACAATCAGAGGCAAGAAAGTTCAAACTAAAACTTAAAATAAAAGACGACAACTATGGCTAAAAGTAAAAAAAACTTAATCTGGATCGACTTAGAAATGACAGGGCTTGATACCAATAATGACTACATTATTGAAATCGCCACCATTGTTACCGACGGCGACTTAAATATTCTTGCCGAAGGCCCAATGATTGCCATACATCAATCTGATGAAACCTTAGAAGCAATGGATGAATGGAATACTCGCCAGCATGGTAGCTCAGGTTTAACTGAGCGGGTTCGTACGACTCGTGTTACCGAAGCTGAAGCCGAACAACAAACTTTAGACTTTCTAAAAGAATATGTACCTGCAGGCGTATCACCAATGTGTGGTAACAGTATTTGTCAGGATCGTCGTTTTATGGCTCGTATCATGCCTGAACTAGAAGCTTACTTCCATTACCGCAACCTTGATGTTAGCTCATTAAAAGAACTAGCTCGCCGTTGGGCACCTAAAGTTGAAAAAAGCTTTAAGAAAAAATCATCTCATTTAGCAATGGATGATGTGAAAGATTCAATCCGTGAGCTACAACATTATCGAGAACTATTTATTAAGCTGCCTTAAATTTTCTTAATACCCCTAAAGTTAATGGAGTTCAGTAAGGCCTGAAAGGAGAAGGAAAAAATGATACAAGCTCAATCATTGCTCACCTTATCTAAACTACTTTGTATACTTCTTATAAGTAGCCTTTCAGGTCTTGTTCTTGCTAAGCCTATTATCCTCAGCGAGCACGAAACAAAGCCAGTAGAACTCGGACCACATTATCAGTTATTAGTCGATCATAATGACTCCCTAACAATTGATGATATTTTAAAGCCAACAAATCAGGTTCTTTTTGCAAAGCTGAATAACCCCTCTGCAAACCTCGGTTTTCGTAAACAAACTCATTGGTTCAAAGTCGATGTCAGTAACAAAAGCCCTCTTCCACTCAAACAGCTATTAGAATTTAACTTTCCACTTCTTGACCATATTGGCATCTACGTTACTAATACAGCCAGTAAGCGTATTATTGCTCGCTACGATGCAGGGGACAGTAGAGCATTTACACAACGCTTAGTGAATAATGCTAATTTCATATTTCCTCTAACATTACCTGCTCACAGCGATCTCAGCCTCTATTTCAAGATAAAATCAACCGGCAGCCTATCGGCAAATGCCCATTTATGGCAAGCAGAACTGTTCCCTGAGCAAAACCAGCGGCACTACATTCTATTTTTACTTTACGCTGGCTTATTAATCGGCCTAATGGCCTATCACTCACAGCTCTTTTTATTGTTCAAACAAAGTAGTTATATCTATTTCAACTTATTCGCGGCTTCACTTCTATTATCAATCGGAGCAGCAAATGGGATCTGGTACCAATATCTCTGGCCGATGAAGCCTGAATGGCATCAACTATCACTTCCAGTAGGTCTCGCCCTATCTGGTCTATTTGCAAACTTATTGACCAAATCCATTTTCAACACGGCGAATAATGACCCATCGCTAAATCGCATGCTCAATTTTTTGGCAGTGCCATTTATACTAATACTGATATTGATGCCATTTGTTTCCACCCTGTATACATTGCCGATACTTTATGTGCTTATTAGTTTATTTGTATTAATGACAATTCTTGCTAGCGTGCTTCTAGCAATATCAGGACAACGTGCAGCCATCACTTATCTGCTTGGCTGGTTAGTATTAATGGCAACCGGCATAGTGCTAATCGCAAACTATTTAAATTACTTATCACAGCCTACTTGGTTATTTGAATTTATCATTATTGCGGCCATGATTCAGGCAGTTGTACATGCTGCAGCTCTAGCACAACAGTTAATTACTCTCAGCTTGAGTCATCAGGAAAAACAACAAAATGCGGCCTTATCTGACAGCCAAATGTTTTACGCTCTTAAAGAAAGTGAACGCCAATTACTGAATCGTTTAAAAGATCACTCTGATTCTTTGGCAGAAGCAGAACAAACCGTACAAGCTCAGCAAGAAGCCTTAAAACAACAAGCAACGCATGACCTGATTACAGGCCTGCCAAATCAGACTTTAATTAAAGAACAAATTAAGGTCTTATTGACGCGCTGTACTCGTGAAAAACAAAAATTGGCGATACTGGTCTTTGAGATAGAAAATCTCGCCGAAGTAACAGAAGAATACTCGCCACAAATTTGCGATCATTTACTCATAAACATGACCAAAACCCTACATGAGAAACTACGCCATGGCGATCTTCTTGGCCGCTTAAATGAAAATGAATTCATACTTGTCGTTGAATCTGAAAACGACAGACTTGAACATGAAAAAGTGGCTAATAGAATCAGAAAATCTTTTTCTCATCGCTTATTTGTCGATGGTTACTCGATTCAAGCAATCGTAAATATCGGCAGCGCCCTATTTCCAGACAATGGTGAAAGCCTAGAGACTTTAGTCTCGGTAGCAAATAAATCAATGGGAACTAATACTAACTCTAAAGATAGTTAATTAACTGCCAATAATTCCAGCATCATCTTTTGTGATAACAATCGTCGCTGAACGAGGCCGCCCATTTGGTTGAAAATCAGGCCAGTTACTGGTTGCATTGGGTAACTGAGCAGATTTTTTCTTAGCACCTTTGATCGGTAATTCAGACATTTCCCCAGGATGTTGAATATTAACCCACATCGTTTTTAAATCAGGCGTGATCACCACTCCAGTCACTTCACAGCCAATTGGGCCAGTAAGGAACCGTCGAGTTTCTCCACTATTAGGATCAACCGCTAGCATTTGATTATTACCAAACTGGCTAAATTCTCCTGCATTAAGTTTGCTACTACTCACATCCGTTTGCAGCCATAACACTCCCCTAGAATCAATCATCAAGCCATCTGGATTTGCATAGCTATCTCCAATTATTGTGCTGCCATGCTGCTCGTCACCTGCTAGAGCAAAGACATCCCAATCAAATACGGTACTGGTCGCATCTTGTTCTTTTATCGTTATCGTGTGACCGAATTTATTATTATCACGAGGGTTGGCAGTATTACTACTTGGTTTATCATTATTACCCCGCTGAGTGTTATTGGTCATCGAAATATAGACCTCACCACTGTCGGGATGAACAGTAACCCACTCAGGACGATCCATCGGTGTAGCTCCTACCTGATCAGCCGCTTTACGGGCATGCACTAATACATCAGCTTGATCATCAAAGCCATTATCAACGGTTAAGCCATTGTGACCAAATACGAGTGGCAGCCACTGCCCTGTTCCATCCTCAAAGAAACGAGCAACATGCAAAATACCCTCATCTAATAGCTGACCATTATGCATGCCTTGGCTACCATCCCAGGCTTGTTTACTTATAAACTTATATACATATTCAAACTTAGAATCATCAGCTGAATAAAATGCTAATCGGCCATCATTACCTACCTTATGAGCAACATTCTCATGTGAGAAGCGACCTAAGGCAGTACGTTTTATTGGTGTACTGTCAGGGTTAAATGGGTCAAATTCAACTATCCAGCCAAAACGGTTAGGTTCATTAGGGTGTTTACTCGCATCAAAACGCTCATCATTGTGGTGCCAGCCATAATAACTATGTTCAATATCGTAGCGTTTAAAAGACGATTGTTGCTTGGCCGTTAAATGTTCGGTGTAAGAAACGTCAAAATAGTCATTAAAATTTTCTTCAC
Source organism: uncultured Gammaproteobacteria bacterium (assembly GCA_937900515.1). Lineage (GTDB taxonomy): Bacteria > Pseudomonadota > Gammaproteobacteria > Nitrosococcales > Methylophagaceae. Next base: position 10,253 of record CALCCU010000260.1, read on the forward strand.
AGGCCAAGTAAGTGCCCCAGGGCGTGATGCCATTCGAGCAATTATTAAATGTGCCTAGAATTTCTGTTCCGAAAGGATCGGCTTCAGTTTGAATGTAAGCTGTTCCCGCTACAGGACCAGATACTTGCATCGAAGTAACGGCTGTCAATCTACGCGCATAGTTTGAAGGTCGCACTATCTGCCAACCATCACCTATTTTTCTTACCTCAATAACGGATACACCATGAGCATATTGCTCTTTTAATGTTTTTTCCTTGCTGTAATTATCAGGCGAATCAAATATTCCACCATCGGCATGTAGAATTTGAGCATCAATATACTCATGGTTCATCACTAATAAACCGTGTTCAGACTGACTGCCTTCTTTGGCTAATGGATAAAATTGAATCGCATCGTGGTGCATTCCTGCTTGTTGCAACTGTTCTTCCGCGGTATTGGATGCATTCATTTTAAAATCAGGCCCAGAAGAAACGGGATCGCCCCACCGATAAAACACCTCAGCACGGTATCCTTCTGGGACCACCACATCATCAATTAGATGAGCAATAGGAATAGGCTTAAAGCCCAGCAAGGGTGTGATAGTTTGTTTGAGCTGCTGACTAATAGTAGTCTCTGCAAAAACAGTAGGTAGCCCAGCGGCTAAAAGCGTGCTGGCGCTATATTGCAATACTTGACGACGCGATAAGCGCCTTTCAATTAATGAATCAATATCCTTTTCCACTTTTAAATCCCTAAATTCTTAGCATTAATGTTGTGATAAAGCCCATTGCACATGTTCTCTTACTATATCCGAATCATCGGTTAGCCTCGCTTTTAACGCCGAAACAACCTCATCGTTTGTATTCGCATTACCCAATGCAACCGCAATATTTCGTAACCATGATTCATAACCAATTCTACGAATAGGACTGCCTTCTAATTTTTTCAAGAAATCCTGTTCTGTCCACGCAAATAAGTCGACAAGCTCTGGTGCATCTAGACCTTGTCGCGGTAAATAATCTGACTCAACCGTAGCTTGAGAAAATTTATTCCAAGGACAGACTAATTGGCAATCATCGCAACCATAAATACGATTACCCAACAGAGGTCTAAATTCAATTGGAATTGAGCCTCGTAATTCAATTGTTAAGTAAGAGATACAGCGTCTTGCATCTACTTGATAAGGAGCCACAATTGCTTGAGTTGGACAGATATCAATACATGCTGTGCAAGAGCCGCAATGGTCACTAATAGGTTCCGATACTGGTAATGGTAAATCGGTATAAATTTCCCCTAAAAAAAAGTAGGACCCATGTTCACGATTAAGAATATTACTGTGTTTGCCCACCCAGCCTATGCCAGATTTCTCAGCCAACGCTTTTTCCATCACTGGAGCGCTATCACAAAAAACACGATAGCCCATATCACCCACTTCTTCTTTAATCTTGTCAGCCAATAACTGTAATCGTTTTCGCATTAGCTTGTGATAATCTCGTCCTAAAGCATAACGAGAAATAAATCCTTTCTGATCATCGTTGATTACCGACCAAGGCTCCGCCGCTGACTCAGGCCAGTAGTCCATTCTAACGGTAATAACTCGAATGGTTCCATCGACCAATGCTTCTGGTCGAGTACGCAAACTTCCATGGCGCACCATATAATCCATTTCACCGTGAAAGCCCTCGGCAAGCCATGAGCTTAAACGCTCTTCTGTTGTGGACAAGTCAACATCACTAACCCCAAGCCTTTGAAATCCATAGGATTGTGACCAGTCTTGCATTTTTTGATACAAATTATTCATTGCCAAAGCTGTATTTGTTTTACTCATGCACGCTATTATAGTCGTGCAATAATAATTTTCGTTGGAAAAAAATATGCTTAATTTGCCTCACGATCTTTACACAGCAAAACAAACTCGAGAATTAGATCTCCTCGTTACAGAACAACATAATGTTTCAACTGCAAAACTAATGTCTCGCGCTGGCTCTGCCGCACTCTCATCAATCAAAAATCATTGGCCTCAAGCAGAAAGGCTGCTTATCGTTTGTGGTACAGGTAATAATGGTGGTGATGGCTTTGAACTCGCAAGACAAGCTTTAGATGAAAACTACCGTGTTGTCATATTTCAAGTCGGCAATGATGAAATGAGCAATGAAACCAGTGCTGCACGCGAAGCATTATTGGCTACTGGTGCTGAAATCCAACAATTCGAAGACACTCTCCCTTCCACAGACGTAATGGTTGATGCCTTATTAGGCACGGGTCTAAATCGTCCTGTTGAAGGCAGCTATAGAGCTGCAATCGCAGCAATCAATGAAAACAAACGTGCCCCCGTCCTATCTTTAGATATTCCATCAGGGCTGCAAGCTGACACTGGTTCAGCAATGGATATCGCTGTTAAGGCTACTATTTGTTTAAGCTTTATTGGTTTAAATAAAGGTTTATTTATTGGCGAAGGCCCAAATTATAGTGGCATCGTTTGTTTTGATTCATTACAAATTCCTTCTGCGCTTTACAATAAATTTTCACCTGCCGCACGTCGAGTCAGTTTAGAAAATGATGGTGCTTTGCTTGCTCCAAGAGAACGTACTGGACATAAAGGCTTATATGGTCACTTATTAATTATTGGGGGTGACCATGGTATGCCAGGTGCTGCACGTATGGCTGCTGAAGCTGGTGCGCGCGTAGGGGCTGGGTTACTAAGCATTGCTACACGAGAAGTTCACAGTCCAATCCTAAACCAAGCGCGCCCATGTTTGATGTGTTACGGCGTTGAGGGTCCAGATGAAATTGAACCTCTCATTGAACGTGCAAATTCACTAACGGTAGGCCCTGGACTTGGTCAATGTGAATGGAGCGAAGCGTTATTCCAAAAAGCCATTGATAGCAATCTACCGATGGTCGTTGATGCTGATGCCTTAAATCTTTTGAGCCACAATCCTCGCCGTTATGATAATTGGATTCTAACCCCTCATCCAGGTGAAGCAGCTCGTCTTTTAGATTGCACCTCAGAAGAAATTCAAGCAGATCGTTTCAAAGCTGTCAGGGAACTACAAAAACGTTATGGTGGTATTGCCGTATTAAAAGGTTCAGGCACTCTGATCTACAACGGTAGTGAACCTACACGTCTATCTACTTGGGGTAACCCTGGTATGGGTAGTGGCGGTATGGGTGATGTCCTAGCGGGTGCTATTGGTGGCTTATTAGCCCAAGGTTTCCCACTCATGGACGCTGCTTGCGTTGGTGTTACCCTACACGGCATGGCTGGTGATAAAGCGGCAGAACAAGATGGTGAACGAGGCATGTTAGCCATGGACTTGATCCCGCACTTAAGACGCTTAGCTAACCTTATTTATTAACTTAGATGAGAGTCTATCTAGCTGATGAAGCTGCCACCCTTGAATTAGGAAGGCAGCTTGCTCAACATTGTCCACCTGAACAATTCACCATTCACCTTGAAGGTGATCTTGGTGCAGGAAAGACAACCTTGACCCGAGGCCTTCTAAAGGCTCTCGGGCATCAAGGTAATGTAAAAAGCCCAACATACACCTTGGTCGAACATTACAGCTTATCAACACGACCTGTATTTCACTTTGATCTATATCGTTTAACCGATCCAGAAGAGCTCGATTATTTAGGGCTTGATGATTACCTAAGTAATAATGCTTTATGTATCCTTGAATGGGCCAGTCAGGGTGGTGACTACTTACCTAGCCCAGATATGACCATCACTCTGAGTTATCATAAACAGGCGCGCTATGCAGAAATAAAGACCTTCAGTGGTCAAGGTGAGCAATTAAGCAAACAAATAAATGTCTCTTCAATAGAGTCTTAACCGGGCTTGATTTTTATGAGTGACAATTTCACAATATCCATACAATGGATTTTAGGATAGCAATTATGCTCCGTATATTACTGAGCTTATTATTATTAATTTCAAGTTTCAGCCTCTGGGCCAATAGCCTAGAAGGACTTCGTTTATCTCAATCAGGTTCTGACACGCGTCTTGTTTTCGATTTTAAAAGTGATGTTGCCTACAAAACATTCACACTGACAAACCCTGATCGGCTTGTCATTGATATAAAGAGTACTCCTCAACCTAACAAACTAAGTATTCCTGACCTTAGTGCAACGCCTATTCAAGCTATTCGCCATGCCACTTGGGATAAAAACTCCCTTCGTGTCGTTATCGATCTAAAACAAGCTTTACAGTATGAGAGTCAGACCCTAAAACCTGCCAATGGATTCCCTCATCGCTTAGTACTGGATCTACATACTCAAAAGACCATTACACCTAAAGCCTCGGCACAAACAACAAAAGTAGCTACTGGAGCGCCTAAAATCAACCCACCAGCAACGGTTGATAAAAAAACTAATACAGCTAGCACAACAAAGCCAATAACCTCACCTGAACCATCACCAGCATTAACGGTTACCAAGTCCACTAAAACAATGAAAAAGCGGGATATTATCATCGCTATTGATGCGGGTCATGGTGGCCAAGATTCTGGCGCCTTGGGTAAGCATGGCACTAAAGAGAAAGACGTTGTACTTGCTATTTCAAAGCGGTTAGCCGCACTGGTCGATAAAGAACCGGGTATGCGTGCTTATCTCACTCGTGATCGGGATGTATTTATTCCACTTCGTCACCGCATCAAACGAGCACGTGATAATAATGCCGATATGTTTATTTCTATCCATGCTGATGCCTTTATAAACACTAAGGCTAAAGGTGCATCGGTATTTGTTTTATCTGAGCGAGGCGCCAGTAGTGAAGCGGCACAATTATTAGCTGATAAAGAAAACGCTGCCGATCTTGCAGGTGGAATCAGTCTAGAAGATAAAGATGATTTACTAGCATCAGTATTATTAGATATGTCTCAAGACGCTAGCCTGCAGGGTAGCTTAGAAGTTGCAAATACCGTTTTAGCAGGTTTGAAACGAGTCGGAAATGTCCATAAGAAACACGTCGAATCAGCAGCATTCGTTGTACTCAAATCTCCAGATATCCCTTCGCTTTTAGTAGAAACAGCTTTTATCTCAAATCCTGATGAAGAGCGAAAACTAAAAAGTGGCAGCCATCAAAATAAACTGGCTCGTGCCATAATGTCTGGCATTCGAAGCTATTTCCAACGTAATCCATTGCCTAATAGCAATATACCTCAACAGCATATTGTCAGCCGAGGTGATACCTTAAGCACCATTGCACAGCGCTATCAAGTGTCCGTCGCAAATCTAAAGTTAAGTAATAATTTATCTAGCTCTAAACTAAGAGTGGGCAAGATATTACTTATCCCCTAAAGAAGCCTGCGACTGTTAAAATGTAGCCTATGTCTGCTACGAATCGAATTAATCCGCTCCCTCTCCACCTCGCCAATCAAATTGCGGCTGGTGAAGTTATTGAACGTCCAGCATCCGTAGTCAAAGAGCTCGTAGAAAATAGTATTGATGCTGGCGCCAATGAGATTTACATTGATATTGAAGGTGCAGGCAGTCAGTTAATTCGGGTGCGTGATAATGGTATTGGCATTCATCCCGATGATCTTGCCTTAGCACTGAGCCGTCATGCCACCAGCAAACTCTATACCAGCGAACAATTAAGCCAGATAGCAAGTCTAGGCTTTCGAGGCGAGGCATTACCGAGTATCACCTCAATCTCTCGACTCACCATTAGCTCTCTAAGAAAAGAGCATGACACAGCTTGGAAAATTAAAGGCCAAGACAATAGCATTAGTCCTGCGGCACACCCTCAAGGTACGACGATTGAAGTACGTGAATTATTTTTTAACCTGCCTGCTAGGCGGCATTTTTTAAGAAGTAATAAAACCGAACAACACCATATTTTAACGACGATTCAACGCTTGGCCCTGAGTCAGTTTGAAATAGGTTTCCATTGTAAGATTTCAGAGAATCAACAACTCAAACTGCCAGCAGCTCATACTAAATCACAACAGCAACAACGCTTAGCTAAAATCTGTGGCAAAAGCTTTGTAGAAAACAGTGTGTATCTGCAGCAAGACTACAACGATATAAGTTTGTTTGGCTGGTTAGCGAAGGCAGAAGCTCACCGCCCTCAAACTGATGTGCAGCATTTTTTCATCAATGGTCGAGTCATCCGTGATCGCGTTATTAGCCATGCTATTCGACAAGCTTTTGGGGATAGTATTCCAGCAGGACGTCAACCTGCTTACGTACTTTATTTGACCATGCCATTAGAAAGCTTAGATATTAATGTTCACCCCACCAAACATGAAGTACGCTTTCGTGAGGCTCGTTTAATTCATGGCTTAATCACATCCGCTCTAACAGAAGCACTGTCTGATTCATCAGAAATACAGCAAGCCTCCGAGCCTGTTTTGGAACAACCGACACTCATTGCATCTACTATCGCCGAAAACACCATCGACTATAACAAACAAGTAAAAACTACGCATTTGAGTGCCAACTCATCGCCTTTATTTGACAAAATAGATGTCCTTTTACATCAGAAATATGCCATAGCTCAATCCTCACAAGGACCTGTTCTCTTAGATTTAATTGCAGCAGAACAACAGCTTCGCCAACAACAATTACATGAAGCGATAACGAATCAATCGCTTAGTTCTAGACCGATATTAGTTCCGATAAAGCTAGAACTCTCTTCGCAATTACTCTCCGTCGCTGAAAATAGGGCTGACATACTTAATAACTATGGTATTGAATTACAACAACAAAATGAACACCTACTAATTAAACGTATTCCCTCATTACTCGCTCAGTCAGATTTAAAACAACTGCTCATTGAAATTCTACAATTTTTAAATACATCAACAAATGCTGACCTAAGCGCACTGTTAACTCGGCATATAAAAGCGACATCAATCATTTCGTTCGATCAAGCTAAGCAGCTGTTATCAGAACTAAATGAATTTAACCTCGACCCTAAATGGTGTGTAAAACTTGATCAACAAAGCTTGGATAGCTTATTCTCAAGATAAACACACTAACGGATTAAGTTTTATGGCTAAGTCAGCATCAGCTCCATCGCTCATACCGGCATTCCTCGCCTTACTCATAATTATCTTATTTGGTTATTTAATTTACAGCGATCTAGAAGCTTCACGCACCGAGCATATGCTGCCACCAATTGAAATACTTGATCCTCCTGATGATTTACCATTAACGATAATTGAAGAACAATCAGAAGTTAGTAGCAGTGATGAAGTCATCCAGCAAGAAGCTGAACTATTTGTTGAGCAATTAAGCCCTGTAATCGAATCAACCATTGCCATTAAAGAAGGCAGAGATCAATTTGTACGCTACAGTAATATGCTAAATTTACCGAAAATTGAGCAGCGAAAAACAACGATCGCTGAACTACTTGCCGATCCTAACCTGACTGCTGAGATGCCTATTACTCTGGACTTCGACACCGAGAAGCATACCAGTACCACACTGGCCGAACTTCAAAACAGCCTTGAAGACCACACAGCAACTATCACCATCATTTCAATAGATGGTCAAACGATCAGTCAGCCACTTATAGATATTATTAATCAATATCCATTGGGCCTAAATGATGAGATCACACTCGTAGAAACACAGCATCATCATATTGAAACGACCGTTGCTGAGCTCAATGAACTCAACATTGATCCCCAACAAACATTGCTAGCAAGTATCACCCTAGGCGTTCGTAATTTTGCTGTAAGCGATCTGATTAGTGACAATGAAAACAATGGAGGGCTCTATTATGTTCACCGTGTTACCGAGCAAGATCAACAGGGACTGTGGGGAATTATCCAAACAGGGTTAATCGACAAGTTCAGGCATGGCTTACGTATCGATGGTGTCCTTCATAATAAAGAACTCGCTCAAGCAGTTATTCCTGCTGATGCCGATGAGAAACTCGCTTCTGGTATGAGCTCCTTTCTAGGTAAAATTCTCGATAGTAAAGTCGATCACAGCTACATATATAACTTTCATACAAAAAGCATGGGGCGTAATGCCAATCTTATCCACCCGGGCCAGCAGGTCATCTTAATTGAATTTTCTGCAGCTGAACTGGCTGATATTTATCAATTCTTTTCAGATAATCGTAATCAAGGCATTGAAAGCTTTGCTATCACAGACTAATGCTTGATTTACTCTTACTTGTTTTCGTCTTAGTCATTATTGCTGCGGCATTTATTGTCGCAAACCAGAGTGACGACAAATAACGCCTTTTATTTAGAAAACCGACCGTAACGCAGCATAATACTAGGTAACACGAGCAAATTCAGAACAGTTGATGATATTAAGCCCCCGATGATAATACTCGCCATGGGCCCCATCACTTCTCGGCCTGGACTATCAGAATTCATTGCAATCGGTAACATCGCTAACGCCGTCACCAAGGCAGTAATCAATATAGATGGTAACCGTTCTTTAGCACCACGGATCGCTGTTTCAGCATTCCACGGTAAGCCCTCTTCAACCACCAAATATTGGAAATGAGACACCAACATAATAGAGTTTCTTAACGTAATACCAAACAAAGTAATAAACCCCACTAAAGAACCAATCGACAACACACCGTTAGTTAATAGCACTGCAATCACCCCTCCCACTAGTGAGAATGGTAAGTTGACTAAAACTAAAGCCATATTACGTACGCTGTTCAACGCGATATAAAGCAATAACAATACAGCTACACCGGCTAAGCTCGAATGCACAATTAAGTCTTCACGAGACTGCGCCTGTGCCACTGCCGCACCTGTAAATTCTGGATAGATATCAGCAGTAAATGACACCTCATCATGTACACGCTCTTTTAACTCGGCAAAGAATGACGTTAAATCTCGGCCCGTTACATTACAAGTCACCGTCTGCAATCGTTGTGCACCTGCATGCAAAATCATATAACGACCAGAGATTTGCTGGATATCAGCAATATCTTGCAACCTTAGCAAAACGCCCGAGGGTGTTTTAATCGGTAAATTACGGACATCGGCAGGCTGTTGTCTTTGATCTTCTGGCAAGACCACCACCACATCAAACACACGGTTAGCCTCTTGCACTTGACCAACCACAGTGCCTTCAAAGCCTGTTTGCACCGTTTCCATAACTTGAACAGGTGTCAGTCCCCAATAAGCGAGTTGATCAAGCTTTAGCCGTATTTCTAATTGAGGCTCACCGGGAGGTGCGCGAAGCTGCACATCTGTTGCCCCTTCTATATCACGCATGACATTAGCAACTTCTTGTGCTTTTTGATCAAGTTCTAATAAATTTTTACCATAAATATTGACTACCACTGGCGAGGTATAACCTGAAATGGTCTCGTCAATACGTTCTGTCAGAAAGGTATTAACCTCTGAATTAATCCCTGGGAATGACTCTAAAACTTCACGGATTTCATCCAGAATTGCTTGCTGTTCAGGGCCATCCATCGGCTCTAAATCAACTTCATACTCACTGTAGTGCGTACCAAAGGTATCTGCACCCCGTTCTGCTCGCCCTGCCCATTGAGAAGTCGAACGCACCCCTTCTATTTCGGCAACCCGCTTTTCAAGCTGACCACCTATGCGTAACGACTCGGCAATTGAAGTACCGGGCACGCTAGCCGTGTGAATAATATAATGCCCCTCTCGTAGCTCAGGTAAAAAACTGCCACCTAATAATGGCAAAATAGCGAGTCCTGCTAAACAGAAAACGACTACGCCAGAAAATGTAATTTTCGGAAAACGACTAACTAAGCCGAGGAGCCATTCATAAATAGGATTTAATAATCGTACTAGTGGCGGCTCTTTATCGCTTAATTTCCCCCAGCGAGTTAGTAAGATGTGGCATAGAGCAGGCGTAACAGTCAATGCCACGGCCAATGAGGCGAAAATAGCCAAAATATAAGCCTCACCTAAGGGTTGGAACATTCGTCCAGCCACACCGCTCAGAGTCAGTAAGGGTACAAATACCAGCATGACGATAAAACTCGCATACACCACTGAACTCCGCACTTCCATAGAAGCATCAAAAACAACTGACATCGTCGTTTTTGGTGTCGCTAATGCAGCATTTTCTCGCAACCGCCTGAATATATTCTCAGTATCAATAATCGCATCATCAATTACCTCTCCCAGAGCAATGGCTAAGCCACCTAGCACCATAATGTTGATATTCACGCCCATTTCTAGCAATACGATTAAGGCTGCAAATAGTGATAAAGGAATGGCTGTAATCGAAATCAGGGCTGTGCGAAGGTTAAATAAAAATAAAACCAACACCAACATAACAAGGCCACCGCCGACCAATAAATGTTCACGAATATTATGTAAAGAAGACTCGATATAGTTGGCTGGTCGAAATAAGTCGTCATGTAAGGTAATACCATCAGCTTCAAAACCAGATTTAAACTCATCAAGCGCCTCTTCAATACCATGTGTTACCGCCAAAGTATTCGCTTTATATTGACCAATCACCATCAAAACCACACCCGGCTTACCTGCGATTGCAGCCCCCCCTATTGCAGGTGCCGCCCCATCGACAATTGTCGCGACATCACCCAGCAATAAAGTTGCAGCATCTGTTCTTAGCAGCACGACTTTAGCTAACTGCTCAGCGGTCATTGGTTGCCCAGATACCTGCAACATCATGCGCTGATTACTATTTTCAATATAACCTGTCCCCATCACGCCCGTTGCTTGCTTAGCGGCATTAGAGACATCTTCAATCGATAATTTATAACGTGCTAATTTTTCGGTATCGACCTGAATTTGTAACTGCTTTTCTTGTCCACCAAAGACATTAATATCAGCCACACCTTCTACACTTAATAAGCGTGGCGATAATGTCCAATCAACCAAAGCCCGTAAGGCCATCAAATCATGCTTATCAGAACTCAAACCAATGGTCATAATCGTGCCCGATGAAGATTCTAAGGGAACCATTAAAGGTGGGCCGATGTTATTCGGTAAGGCGTTCGATAAACCTAATAGCCGTTCAGACACTAACTGGCGATCTAAATAAATGTCAGTGCTGTCATAAAAGGTCAAAATAACCACTGACAAACCTGGGATTGATTGGGAACGAATCGACTCGGTTCCTACCAGTCCACCCAATGCATTTTCAAGTGGCTGAGTGACCAGCACCTCAACCTGTTCGGCAGTTAAACCTTGAGCTTCGGTCTGAATGATGACCTGCTTAGGTGCGAACTCAGGGAAAATATCTAAACTAGAACTAGATAACTTATAAATTCCGTAGCCTAAAAGTAATATCGCCAAGGCAACGACAACACCTCGAAACCGAACCGAGAAAGCAACAACATGAGATAACATAATTAATCGTCATCCTCATCAGCAATCTGCCATTTAAACTCTTCCGATAACAACATCTGTGCACCATCGATGACCAACGCATCGCCCACCACCAGCTCTTGCTGCATAAACACGCCTCCAGCAGTTACTAAGCTGTTTTTCACAGGTTTACGTTGATATAAATTTTCGTCAATTTCAATATAGACCCAAGCTTGCCCTTGATGCCAAACAATCGCTTGCTCTGGAATAAAAACACCTTGTAATGGCTCATCACCTTCGGCGATCCAAGCATCTAAACGCATACCCGTACGCAATTTACCTGTTGCGGTTTTGAAGAAATACGTTTCACCTTGAAATAACTTATCCGTCGTTAATGCAGATGAAACATAATAAGATTTACGAGCGTGATCGCGTTGGCCATCACGAGAGACCCGAATAAAGCTGGTTTCACTGGGCAAGGAATTATCAGCAGCTAAAGTTACCAATAACAAACTATCTTTGTTTTTCAGCAATCGCTGCCATTCTGTCGAATCATTCTTCAATAGCCAACCAGTAATGGTTTCACCCCATGATTGAACTGCCTCATCATTAATAGCCTGCAACTCAATCTGTAAGCCCGCAAGTTTAGCTCTCGCCTCATTCTGGGCGGCTTGAGCATAAACCACTTTTTTACTTGCAATGCTTCCCGTGCTTTTAGCGAGTAAATTTAATCGACTCAGCTCTTGCTTGGCAGACTGTAAGGCTACGTTTGCAACCCGAACAGCTGAAGCTGTTTGTTGATAGCGTGAACGTAAATTCAACATAGGACGTAAATCAACCACTTCAGCATAAGCTTTAAATTCAGGAAAGAAAGTGATCGTCGTCAGCTCATGAAGGGCAATACCAGCATATTCGCTAATCTCGTCATCAATACGAACCTGCATAAGCGCTACCGCATCAGTACTGTCAGCATCGTCATCATCATCGTCATCCTGCGCATTTTCGATAGCCTGTTCGTATTCCGTTAGCCATTCCTCAGCAAAATCAAATAACGATGATTTTGACGCAACGGGTATAACAAAAAATAGCGCTAAAGCTAATAAAAAAGCCATTATCCACAAACTATATTTTCCACGTAGCGACATCACTGTTCCATATATTAAAGCTAAAATCAGACCGTCATTAGAGCATGCCTCTGCAACTCGGACAAGTATCTGTCATTAATGCTTGACATAGCGTCCTCTAGAAGGTTTAATACGCAGCCTTGATGGCTCGATAGCTCAGTCGGTAGAGCAAGGGATTGAAAATCCCTGTGTCCCTGGTTCGATTCCAGGTCGAGCCACCATCAAATTCAAAAGGTTACGTTTTACGTAACCTTTTTTTGTTTCTGATGTGTCAGTTTTCTTCTCAGTAGCACAATTCTCATAGCCGACTAAATGCTCTGGTACTATAAAATAGCCTAGCATTGCAGCATTCCTCCGAGCACCTAAATATTCCAAAACATGTAATGCCGCCCAACTTTACACATGCCTGTATGCTCGTGTGGAGTACATCATGCTCATCACTTTAGATGACAAGGTAGTCTTTTATCAAACTGTTAGCTTTACTTGGCTTTATCCGTCGAAGTGACCCAGCTAGCTCCCCAAACATATCCATTAGGTACACGGCTTATCCTAGTCCATCTTCCCCATTACAGGGCTAATTACAGCAAAATAAGGGGTAATAAATGAACGCCACTAAACAAGTGATATGTAAACTAATATTATTGAATTTTATCCAGATATAAAAATCTGATCTCAATAGTCTAGCCAAAACTATATTTGCTGGTATCCTATGCGCTATGCACCTCAATAAAACCGCCCGTAAGCTCCTCATTTATGCTTTAGCAGCTACTGGTTATTTCTTATTGGGTATAGCAGGTCTCCAGCTCGCAATCCCTCCAGGTTATTCATCCGTTATATTCCCCGCAGCAGGCTTGGGATTCATTTTTGTTCTTATCGGTGGTACTCGTTTGTTACCTTCGATATGGCTTGGCTCATTTGCTCTTAATCTATGGCTCGCTTATAACTCATCCTCTCTTGTGGCAGCTACGCTATTTGTAGCAGCTCTGTTAGGTATAGGGGCCAGTCTTCAAGCATGGGGGGCATCGTATTTAGTCAAAACGTTTGGCAGAATCAATTGGCGAGAGCTTACCTCTCCTAAAGATATTGTTCTGTTTCTCGCTTTTTCAGGGCCGATCGCATCACTCATTTCCACCACATGGGGAAACATCAGTTTATATACGCTTGATATTATTAGTCATGAGCAACTATTCGCAAGCTGGGCTTACTGGTGGTTAGGCGATAGCACTGGCGTTATTACTATTGCTCCGCTATTACTCACCTTTCTCTTTTTGCGTGACAAAGCGTGGGCCCAAAGAAAAATACACGTATTGCTACCCATAACGATTGCTCTGATCTCAGCTATTTTCTTATTTTTCTATATGTCAGAAAAAGAAAGTAACGAAGCCACCATGAAGCTAGATGATGTTGGTGAAAATATAGCAGATACGCTTATTGCTAAGTTAATCATTTACCGAGAGGCAACGGCTTCAATTAAGACATTAAAACAAATGCGTCCTGACCTTTCTTATGACGAATTTCAAGCATTTACTGCACCTCTCCTAGACAGGCACAAAGATCTGCAAGCACTCGGATTTAATAAATACGTTACTTCACAAGAACGAGAACAGTTTGAAGCAACACTGGCTCAGCAGTTCAAACAAGCTGGCATAACAATAACTGAGCGTAATTCTGCTGGCAAAATGGTTAAAGCCCAAAATCGTGATTGGTATACCCCTGTTAATTTTATTGCGCCTTTAGCTGGTAATGAGCAAGCACTTGCTTATGACATAGCTTCAGACGATTCCCGCTTAGAAGCTCTCAACAAGGCAATTCGCACCCACGAAGAAGTGATAACCGCCCCCATTAGACTTGTTCAAGAGTCAGGGTCTAGTAATGGCTTACTCCTCATTAACCCAGTCATAGACCAAGATAATGAAAACCTCGATGGATTCAGCGTTGCTGTTATCCGTATTGAAAATATCATGCACTCTTTATTAGCTAGCCAAGTTGCACAAGGCCTAAAGATTACAATTCGAGATATTGATGAAAAGCTAGGGAATGGCTTGCTTTATACGTCTGATACACAACAATCCTCACGCTATAGTGATCTTATCTGGCAAAAAGAACTCGAAATTGCTCAACGAGATTGGTTATTAACAGTTACTCCGTCGAAGCAATACCTAAGTCAGTTCACATCGTATCTTCCTTGGAAGGTTCTTTTGGTTGCTCTATGGTTAATAGCACTTCTACAAACATTATTATTGAGTATTACCGGGCAACATTATCATGACTCTCAAAAAATTAAAGAACAAAATAAGACCTTGGAATTACTGGCCCACCATGACTCTTTAACAGGTTTACCCAACCGAGCATTATTTTCAGATCGTTTTCAACAAGCCATTGCTCTGAATAAACGTAATAAATCTTTACTTGCCATTGGCTTTTTAGATCTAGATAAATTCAAACCCGTTAATGATACCTACGGTCATGACATCGGCGATCAACTGTTAATCAATGTGGCAAAACGTATCCAATTGGTTCTGAGAGAGAATGATACAGTCTGTAGACTTGGAGGGGATGAGTTTACCTTATTAATTGGCAGCCTTAATTCTGTTGGAGAGTGTGAAGACATACTGAACCGGCTAATTGATGTACTCGCAGAACCTTTTTCAATTGAGACTCATACTATAGAAATTAGCGGTTCTTGTGGTGTTACCTTATACCCAAATGATGAGGCAGATTTAGAGACGCTATTACAGCATGCTGACCAAGCTATGTACCATGCAAAATCATCAGGTAGAAATCATTTCGAAATTTTTAAATTCGGAGCTGGAGCCTCTTAAGCAGTGAGTTTCGTTATAAAGAAAAATCACTCCATTTTGTACCACCTACATCACCGCCGCTATCCATCAATCAGCGTGGGTATTAATAGCGGTCAGTTTGTATTAGGTGATTATTACAACGCTTTTAAACGCTTACGTAGTGGCATCGACAACTTTCTGTTTCATCACGCCCACGGCGTAAGCATCAGCTCATCAACAAGCTAGGCTATAGCTGCAAATTTAAAATATAAATGGCACGCTAAATTGCTTGGTCTGAGCTAGAGGTAAGTGCTAACAGGTCCTTAATCGTATGTCTCGGTGTATAGTTGGACATTATTTTTACCCAGCTCCTTCGCTCTATACATAGCAATATCAGCATTTTTTAATATCTCCCTGCCATCTTTGCCATGCTCCGGATAAATTGCCACGCCGATACTCGCTGAAATATCTAAAACAGCATCATCTAGCTGAAATGGCTTATCAATAATAAGAGCTATCTTTTTCGCCACATCAATAACTGCTGCTGTCGATACAACTTCAGGCAATAAGACCAGAAACTCATCGCCCCCTATACGGGAAAGCGTATCCGACTGCCTCAATGCCAACCTCACTTTCTCGGCGACCATCTTGAGTAACTCATCTCCAGCATCATGACCATACGTATCATTAACTCCTTTAAACCCATCTAAATCAATAAACATAACGCCAAGAATTCTGGAGTTTCTTTTTGCTGTTATAAGCGACTGTTTCAAACGGTCATTAAAAAGTAAACGATTGGGTAAGTCAGTGAGCGAATCATGATAAGCAAAATGTTTCACTGCTTTTTCACTCTCCACTGCCTGTAACCTTAACTGATAATTCTCAAATAAGTTTATCCCATGAACTCTGGCGGTGAATAACATAAAAGCAGTGAATACTATCAACGCAATAGCCATGCCTATTGACGTTTCATTGCCTATCAGAAAGTAATACGTTATGTGAGGCACGAGCACCGCAGCAATAAAAATTACAACAGAGTACTTATCCGCGGATAATGAAGAGCTTGCTCCGGCAACCACGCCAGCTAGGATGAATGAAATATAGATCTGGTAAACAACATCGGCTTGTTCAATAACAATGTAGCCACTCCAGCCCCAAAGTAATCCTGATAACAAGACGCCTAGACGAAATCCCCATAGATAGTATCTAGAATGTTCTTGCTGTAGATATCGAAAGCAGTAGTAAGCTACGAATCTTAGTAATGAGACAGCAATAAGAAGTATAAACCACACAAATAAAGAGGTTCGTGGAATTTGTTCTGAGAGTATCATCACTAAGGTGAACCCCAAAACAACGCTTATCAATGTCGTCACTGGCAATGATGCGTAAAGTAATCTAAGTGCCTCCTTCTCAAGTCCATCTTGTTCATCGGAACTTAGATTATTTAATTGTTTTTCCATCTACTTTTTGCCCCTCGTCTATATCGTTGAACAAATAGTTAACTAATATATCACCGAGCTACTTAGTCCAATAGTTAAAATACCAATATTGGTTTTAAACCATTGTGCAGATATGTCAATTTACTGGTCCCTCTTAAATGACACTAAGATGACCAGTGAAAGGGTTGCTATACCTAAAAATAGACCCAACCCGAGTAGTATAATGTAAAGCATGCTCACCGAAAAGAATTGCACCATGTTTTGAGTAAGTAGTATCAAGGCTTCAGGCCATGTTAGACCATGCGTCATTCCTATAAAAACCTAAATAGAAGTAGGCTTGACATAATTAATCGCTCAACAAATCAAAGTAACTGTTCATCAATATATCGATAATACGCCTACCACCAAAACCAGTATTAAAAATAACTTTTCCTTTTGCGAGTCTACAATTTTAATAAAAATTACAACAACCTTAGGCCGATTTTAACGGTGAGATCCTCACAATAAATATCGCTAGAAAAGGTAGTGTTAGACCTATCACTAATGACAGCATGATCAATGTGCCTAAGTGGCTATAATCAGCGGCCGTTTTTACGACATCGGTCATCGGGTCACGCACTTCACGGCTCACTGTATATAACTGATTGAGATATTTTGTACCTAGTTGCGATAATGATAAGGCAAGGTTGGTAAACGAGGCCATGACTGCAAAAAACGTGGCTTTAAGATGGGCGGGTGCTGAGTTGGCTATCCAGGCTAGCATTGGGATCATTGCAATTTGTCCCAATGGCGATTCAATAGCTGTGTCGATTAAAGCTATAAACCTCGCATCGACCACGCCACCTGTGAGTGATGCAGTCCATTCGTGCAGACCATAAAACATGCCAAGGAATGGCAGCGATAGTAACGATGAGGCTATAGTTAACATACCAACAATATAGGCAAGAGAATGCCCAGCCATAAATCGGCGAAAGATAAACATGCCCGTCAATGTCAGCATACTACCTATTAACGATAGGACTGAGAAAAATTGCTGATCAAATTCCAGCTGGTCAATCATCCACCATGTCATTCCTGGCCCCGGTGAAGGTATGGCTCGGTATACGAAGATAATAATCGCAGTACCAATTAATGTTGCTCGTGCTTCTGGTTTTAACTCACGAGTCAACCTATATATAAGGAAACTAATGATACTCATTGAGCCAAGGAAAATAACTTCCTGACTATACTCGTAATCACTGAGGCCCATACTGAGTGTAAACGCAACAAACACAAGGCTACCCCCTAATATCCACCAGTTTGGGGATATAGCATCAATTGCATCTAAGCGTAATGCATGAACTTCTTGCTGACTCATGCCACTGGCAATCAGTTGCTTGGTTTCTTTATATTGAAATAAGGCCGCTAAGCCCACCCCTAATACTGATATAACTGGAATCAGTAAAGACATACGATAAATATCACCGTAGGCGGCTACTTTTTCTAGCTCAGATAAACTACTTATGTCTCTGAATATATATAAATTCACCACCGCCACTAACAAACTACCACCAATAATCGCTACACGGCCAAGCGTTTGCATAGTGATATGCATCAATTTAAGGTCAGCTTCTGGAATATCTTCTCCGTTCACATCATGATGCGGTACGGCATCAACCGTCATACCATCTGCCACGACATCTTGAATTACATAGCCAACAGGCGCGAGTAAAACGCTCCATACATACCATTTCTCAGCCGACATTATTGCCGACATAGCCGCAAGATCAGTCAGTAATCCCACCATGATCAGTAAACTAGTTGCGATTAACGATGCCCCCAAAACCACTAGCCAACCTTTATATCGCCAAATTAAATCGACGAGGTGGCCAACAGGAATCTTTAAAGCCCAAGGAATCATTGCCCAAAAGCCTAATGCGGCTAGAAATTCAGCTGAAAGGCCGAGATAGTCTTTCACGAAGAAGGTGCCGACAATTGCTGATAAACCAGAAATTCCTGCCGCCATATAAACCATGAGAGGAGGCAGATAAGAAAACCGCATTTCATTGCCAAGGGATAAGATGTTTTGACTAAACCAGCGTGCTATTGAAGTGACGATGTTGCTATTTTTCATAAACATACTCTCACCGAAACCACTCCTAATACTGAATACAATGTTCACTAAAATAATTTTGATAATAGCTCAAGCTTCTAACCTAAACAAATTAACAATAACTATATAGCCTGCTTTGATAATTAGTACGTCTTCGAATAAAAAACTACAGTAAGAATTGACTAGAAACGCTTTGATGACCTTAATTACTAAGTTAAATTACAGCCACGGTACATATATATTAGGTTTAAGTATTAGCAAAACATTTAGAGAACGAATGCTTTCTCTAAATTTGTTGTAAAAAGAACACAAAAAATCTTGTTTTTAGTATTTACGGTTTTTTTTGTTGTAAAAGTGTTGCAAACATCGTCAAAACATGGAGAATACGTAGTCAACCGAGATTAACTCCGGTTACGAGAGAAACTTAAAGTAATCTGTTAACAAATACTAAAAAGGTATACAGAAATGACATTTAACAAAAAATTATTAGCTGGTCTAGTTGCATTTGCAGCTGCATCAACTTCAGCTCAAGCAGTAACTGTTTCAGCTAACGACGGTTGGGAATTAGGCGTAAGCGGTTCAGTTAACCAATTCATCACTTTCACTGATGATAAAAATGCTAACGACAATGTAAATGAAGTTCGTGATGGTCTATTACCTTCATTCTTAAGCTTTGACATGAAAGCGCCAACAATGAATGGTCTTGATATCGCTGCTCACATTTCATTTAGCCCTTCTACAAACGTAGATAGCTACGGCGGTATTGAGCAACGTGAAGTTTACTTCACTGTTGACGGTTCATTCGGTCAAATCTTAGCTGGTAAAGCATTAGGTCTTTACGGTTCACACAACATCTTAACTGACCAAACTCTATTCGGTGTAGGTTACGGTACAGAAGGTAACGGTACAACTACATTAGGTGGTATCGGTCTTGGTTACGATTACGCTTCATGGCGTTCACAAGTTAAATGGACTTCTAACGACATGAACGGTTTCAAAATTGCTTTAGCAGTTGTTGATCCTTCAAACGGTTCTTTATCTTTGAACACTAAACCTACTGGCTCAATCAAATCAGGTCAAGTAGATCAAGAAGATTTACGTTACGAAGCTGACTTAAGCTATGCTGGCGCATTTGACGGTGGTTCATACACTGCATGGTTAAGTGGTATGACACAAGATAGCGATGTAGATGCTAACGATACTGATGCAGTAACTGTTGGTGCTACATTAGCAGTAGCTGGTTTTGAAGCAATGGCTCAATACTCTGATTCAGAAGCTGGTACAACTGAATGGTCTCAATACCTAGTTCAAGCTGGTTACCGTTTTGCTGGAACAACTTTAGTTTCTGCACAATATGCTGAACTTGAAGATGACAATGCAGCAGCTGACGATACAATCGACAAATGGACTGTTGGTGTATACCACGATGTAAATGCTAACCTTAAATTGGTTGCTGAGTACACAGCTGTAGAAGACGATGATAAATCAGCGTACGACACAGAGATCTTCTCTTTAGGTGGTTTCGTATTCTTCTAAAGATTACGTAATGACTTAAAGTCTCAAATCTTATGGTTTGATGCTTGAAGAAATTAAGAAAGCCTCAACTTCGGTTGGGGCTTTTTTTTGCCTATAGAAAATTGCTCTTAGTGCAATAGTCAGGCTACACTTTTATTTTGCACTGATTTTTTAAAGGATCCCTTATGCCAAACCAAGCTGAATTACTGTCAGTGTTCATTGATGCAATTCAAGAAACAATAACGGCTCACGCAGATGAAGTCGCTGAATGGATCGTGCTATTGGTGACGGTGATCATGTAGTTAATTTACAACGCGGCTTAGAAGCGCTCAAACAACTTGAAGTTGAGTTAATTTCACTAGAATGGTCAGCTGCTTTCATGAAAATCGGTATGACTTTAATGTCGACCATGGGCGGTGCATCGGGTTCTTTATTTGGCACCTTATTTGTCAGCATGGCAAAAGCAAGTAAAGACACGGATTTGAACTTGGCTAACTTTGCAACGATATTTTCTCAAGGTGTGGAGTCAGTCAAACAGCGCGGAAAGTCAGATATCGGTGAGAAAACCATGTTGGACACACTTATTCCAGTAGCTAATAGTTTGAATACTGATGCAGAAAATAATCTTAAACTGAGTCAAGCATTAGAAAATGCCAAGCAGCACGCAGTTACAGGAATGGAATCTACCAAAGATTTATTGGCTACCAAAGGCCGCGCATCGTTTTTGGGAGAGCGTGCAATCGGACATATAGATGCTGGCGCTCGCACAAGCCAACTAATGATTTGTGCGATTGCCGATAGCTTACTAAAAGCTTAGCAGCCCCAACGTAAATTAGCGGTGTGCACGGGTGAATCCCAGAGTGTTATTAGCTCTTCATCAAGTAAAGTTAAGGTGATAGATGCGCCCGCCATATCAAGCGATGTGGTGTAGTTACCCACTAATGACCGTGATATAACCACACCCTTCTCTTGCCAAAACTCTGAAGCCAATTCATACATTAGATAAAGCTCCATTAAAGGCGTCGCTCCAAATCCATTAATATGTAATAACACTTGTTGCCCTGCTTGCGGTTTAAGCTCCTCATCAATCGCTTTAGTTAAATGGCTGACCATCTCACTCGCACTTGATAAGTCCATAGGTTCACGTCCTCGCTCACCATGGATCCCCACTCCCATCTCAATTTCATTGTCACCAATATCAAATGTCGGCTGACCCAATGCAGGAACCGTACAGCTGCTTAATGCAACGCCCATCGATGCTGTTGCAGCATTCACTCTATCGCCCAAGGCTTTGCATTCAAGTAAACTTGCACCTGCTTCCGCTGCTGCCCCCACTATTTTTTCAACAATAAGTGTTCCCGCTACACCGCGACGACCTGTACTATGATCTTTTGGTAGCGACACATCATCATCAATCAATACCGTAGCATGCTCACAGTCAAGCATTTCGGCCGCGATCTCAAAGTTCATCACGTCACCAGCATAGTTCTTAACAATAAATAACACGCCCTCACCCTGATTCACTTTGTCGGCCGCAGCCATCATTTGGTCAGGTGTTGGTGATGTAAAGATTTGCCCTGGGCAAGCGGCATCCAGCATACCTTGTCCCACTAAGCCAGTATGTAAAGGCTCATGTCCTGAACCACCGCCAGAGACTAATGCTACTTTTGCAGAATTAGATTCTTTGATTCTATATATAAAATGAGGCTGTCGATTAAAAGCAACAATATCACCATGCGCTTTTGAAAAACCAGTAAGACTTTCTTCTAATAGACTTTCAACACTATTAATTATTTTCTTCATTTCATATTCTCCATACTATTTAAAGCATCAAT
>CALCCU010000261.1 GCA_937900515.1 uncultured Gammaproteobacteria bacterium
TGATGCTAGCTGGAATCAAAGAAGTGCTTATTATTACCACCCCTGAAGATCAGTCAAGTTTTCAACGCCTATTGGGTGATGGTTCAGAATTGGGAATGCAGTTTGAGTATGTTATTCAACCTTCTCCTGATGGTTTGGCTCAGGCTTTTATATTAGGTGAAGAGTTCATTGGTGACGATGATGTTTGCCTCGTATTAGGCGACAATATTTACCATGGACATGATTTCACCTCCTTACTTGCTACAGCAGTTCGCAATGCTAAAGAAGAGAATAAAGCCACTGTATTTGGTTATCATGTGACCGATCCAGAACGTTATGGTGTTGCTGAATTTGATAGTTCAGGCAATGTGATAAGTATTGAAGAAAAACCAGCGACTCCCAAAAGTAATTATGCTGTTACAGGACTTTATTTTTATCCGAATGATGTGATTCAAAAAGCAAAAGCTATCACACCCTCACATCGTGGTGAATTAGAAATTACCTCCGTCAATCAAGCTTACCTTGCTGAACAACGTTTAAAAGTTGAGCTTATGGGGAGAGGTTATGCATGGCTCGATACGGGGACGCATGAAAGTCTTTTGGAGGCGGCACAATTTATTGAAACGATAGAAAAACGACAAGGCTTAAAAGTGGCGTGTATTGAAGAAATCGCTTTTGAACAGGGCTATATTTCTAAACAAGAACTGATAGAACTTGCTCAACCTTTAGCAAAGAATCAGTACGGTCAATATTTACTTAAACGAGCTGAAGAAGGGTAATAAGTTGCAATTTAATCCCCAATCAATTCCTGAGGTATTTGTTATAGAGCCCCAAGTTCATGGTGACAACCGAGGTTATTTTGCAGAAACCTTTCGCCAAGATAAGCTAGAAGACGCGTTAGGGTACCAAGTAGATTTCGTACAAGATAATGAATCTAAATCAACGAAAGGCGTATTACGTGGCTTACACTTTCAATTAGCACCTCATGCACAAACTAAACTCGTACGAGTCATAGAAGGTGCCGTATTAGATGTGGCGGTTGATATTCGTAAAGGTAGCCCTACATTTGGTCATCATGTTGCGATTGAGTTATCGGGCGAAAATAAAAAACAACTATTTATTCCACGAGGCTTTGCTCATGGCTTTGTGGTATTAACCGATACGGCGACCTTTGCTTATAAAGTTGATAATTATTATTCACCTGAATGTGACCGTGGCTTAGCGTTTAACGATGAATCTTTACAGATTGATTGGCAACTTGATAATGACTCATTACTACTTTCAGAGAAAGATACCAAACAACCTTTATTATCAGAACTGACGGACTGTTTTGAATACGGCCAAAATTACTATGAGTGAACAAACAGCAATCTTAGTGACAGGCTCTACAGGTCAGTTGGGGCAATCACTGAAAGCCATCATTGATAACTACCCTCAATTCCATTTTGTATTTGCTAATCGTTCACAACTTGATTTGAATCAGCCGGACAGCATAACAAGATACTTTGAACAGCATCAATTTGATGTGATTATCAACTGTGCCGCTCATACAGCAGTTGATAAAGCAGAAAGCGAACCTGAACTTGCCAATCAAATTAATCATTTGGCCGTGAAGCAATTGGCAGAATGTGCCAAACAGCACAATGCTAAATTGATTCACATATCGACGGATTATGTGTTTGACGGCAAAAGTTACCGACCTTATCGTGAAGATGATACCGTTGCTCCACAAGGTGTATACGGTCAAACTAAATTAGACGGTGAGCTATCAGTACAAAAAATATTAAAGAATAATGCTGTGATAATTCGAACCAGCTGGGTGTATTCTGAATACGGTAATAACTTCGTTAAAACCATGCTTAAATTAGGTGAAGAGCGTGAGAGCCTTAATGTTATTTTTGACCAAGTTGGCACACCTACATATGCTAAAGATTTAGCGATAGCTATTATGGAAATAACTGGTAGCACAGAGTTTAATAAAAATGACTTTGATACCCAAATTATGCACTTTAGCAATGAAGGTGTGTGCAGTTGGTATGATTTTTCTAAGGCCATTTTTGAGTTAAGCACTATCAGCTGTGACGTCAGTGCTATTGAAACTAAAGATTACCCGACACCAGCTAAAAGACCACATTACAGTGTGTTGAATAAAGCGAAAATCAAACAAACATATCGACTGACTATCCCTTATTGGAAGGATAGTTTGAAACAGTGCTTAAGTGCATTACAGGATTTTGAAAAATGAAAACCATACTCGTTACTGGTGGTGCTGGCTTTATTGGCTCAGCCGTTGTTAGACACTTAATCAATGACACACAGCATACTGTGATAAATGTCGACAAACTTACTTATGCTGGTAACCTTGAATCATTGGTATCGGTGAGTGATGATGTTCGTTACCATTTTGAACAGGTTGATATTTGTGATGCCAAAGAAATTGCTCGTGTATTAACGCAATACCAGCCAGATATCATTATGCACTTAGCAGCCGAATCACATGTTGATCGCTCAATTGATGGGCCTGGCGAGTTTGTTCAAACTAATATTGTTGGTACATATAACATGTTAGAACAGGCTCGATATTATTGGGAACAACTAGACGCTGATAGAAAATCACAGTTTCGCTTCCATCATATTTCGACTGATGAAGTCTATGGTGACTTAGAAGGCACTGATGACTTATTTACTGAAACAACCCCTTATGCGCCGAGTTCGCCTTACTCAGCATCAAAAGCAAGTTCTGACCATCTGGTAAGAGCATGGAATCGTACTTTTAACTTGCCGACACTCGTGACTAACTGCTCAAATAATTATGGCCCGTTTCACTTTCCTGAAAAATTAATCCCCTTAGTGATATTAAATGCACTACAGGGTAAACCGTTACCTGTTTATGGTAAGGGAAATCAAATCAGAGACTGGCTGTATGTGGAAGACCATGCCAGAGCATTAGTGTTAGTTGCTACGACTGGAGAGATTGCTGAAACTTACAATATTGGTGGCCACAATGAAAAACAAAATATTGATGTGGTGAAAACTATCTGTGAGTTATTAGAAGAACTTGCACCTAATAAGCCAGCAGGTATTGCTAACTATCGAGATTTGATTACCTTTGTGACCGACCGAGCTGGTCATGACGTACGCTATGCCATAGATGCACGTAAAATTGCACAAGAGTTAAACTGGACGCCTCAAGAGACGTTTGATAGTGGAATACGTAAAACCGTGCAGTGGTATTTAGACAATCAGGATTGGTGTCTACATGTGCAGGATGGAACATATAAAAATATTAACATACGTCAGAATTAAACAGGGTTAGATATGAAAATTGCAATTGCAGGAACAGGTTATGTTGGCCTTTCAAATGCGGTGTTACTTGCACAGAACAATGAAGTAGTCGCACTTGATGTACTGGAAGGCAAAGTTAAACTGATTAATCAAAAGCAGTCGCCTATAAGTGATGCCGAAATAGAAGATTATTTAGCTAATAAGCAACTTAATCTACGTGCCACTCTCGATAAAAATGAAGCGTATGCTGGCGCTGATTATGTAGTGATTGCTACGCCGACCGATTATGACACAAAGAATAACTATTTCAACACTAGCTCCGTCGAAGCCGTAATCAAAGATGTAATGGCTATTAATCCGGATGCGGTAATGGTCATTAAGTCGACAGTGCCGGTTGGTTATACTGCTGACATTAAGCAATCATTTAATTGCGATAATATTATTTTTTCACCTGAGTTCCTTCGCGAAGGAAAGGCTCTCTATGATAATTTATATCCATCTAGGATTATTCTAGGAGAGGATTCTGATAGAGCAAGAAAGTTTGCAGGTTTACTAGCACAAGGTGCTATTAAGCAAGAAATTGATATTTTATTCACTGATTCAACTGAAGCTGAAGCAGTTAAATTGTTTTCTAATACTTATTTGGCGATGCGTGTTGCTTACTTCAATGAGCTTGATACATATGCTGAAGTGCATGGGCTCGATAGTAAACAAATAATCGAAGGTGTTTGTTTAGACCCGAGAATTGGCGATCATTATAATAATCCCTCTTTCGGCTATGGTGGTTATTGCTTACCTAAAGATACCAAACAGCTTCGCGCCAATTATCAGGATGTCCCAAATAGTATCATTGCTGCAATCGTTGATGCTAATACAACACGAAAAGATCATGTGGCTGAGTCGATTGTTAAATTACAGCCAAAGGTCGTTGGTATATACCGTCTTATTATGAAGAGTGGATCGGATAACTTTAGGGCTTCTTCAATACAGGGAATAATGAAACGGATTAAAGCGAAAGGCATTGAAGTTGTTGTTTATGAACCTGTTTTGGATGAAGAATCTTTTTATAATTCAAAAGTAATACAAGATTTACAAGAATTTAAAGATATGAGTGATGTGATTGTTTCAAACCGTTTGGTTGATGAAATTAAAGATGTAGAAGACAAAGTCTATACTCGAGACTTATTTGGAAGTGACTAATAAAATGACAATGCTTATCGATGATTTGATGGATGAAAGCGGTGTCCAGTTTGGGACAAGTGGTGTAAGAGGGCTTGTCAATGATATGACCGATGAAGTCTGTTTTTCATACGTTACAGGCTTTTTGCAATATTTACTTGAATGCAAACTTACTCAAAAGGGCTCAAAAGTTGCTATTGCTGGGGATTTACGTTCAAGCACTCCACGAATAATGAATGCTGTTGCTGCTGCATGCCAAACACTTGGCTTTGACCCCATCAACTGTGGCAATATTCCTTCTCCAGCAGTAGCATTTTATGGATTAGAGTTTGGTGTAGCAGCCATAATGGTGACCGGGAGTCATATTCCTGATGATCGTAATGGGATAAAGTTTAATACGCCAAATGGTGAAATTCTAAAAGCCGATGAACAAGGAATTCGAGCTCAGCAAGTTTCTATACCTAAGCAATTATTTACAACACACGGTCAGTTGATAAAGGACGATTACCTCTCACCGGTTGATGTTACTGCTAGAACTCTCTATGTAGAACGTTTTATATCGTTCTTCCCTGAAAAATGTTTACAAGATATTAAGATAGGGTTGTACGAACATTCATCGGTATCAAGGGACTGTTTTAGGGAAATATTTACTTCTCTAGGGGCGAAAGTAACCTCGCTTGGCCGATCTGATGCCTTTATTTCTGTTGATACTGAAGCCATTCGTTCTGAAGATGTAGAATTAGCAAAACAATGGGCAGATAGCTATGATTTTGACTGTATCATTTCGACTGATGGTGATGGTGATCGACCTTTGGTTAGCGATGAAGCTGGCAAATGGCTTCGAGGCGATATAGCAGGTATTTTATGTGCGCAATATTTGTCTGCGGATATTGTAATAACTCCAGTTAGTAGTAATTCAGCTGTTGAAAAATCAGATTTATTTGAAAATATAATTAGAACTAAAATTGGTTCACCTTATGTGATTGAAGCAATGCAACATGCTTCTGAAGCAAAAGCAAAATCGGTTGTTGGATATGAAGCTAACGGCGGTTTTTTACAACAAACAAATATCGAGCTTGATGGACAAACATTAGTTAAATTGCCAACTCGTGATGCAGCAATAGTAGCTCTGACAATAATCCTATCGGCTAAGCGACAAAAACAAACTGTTTCACAGTTAGTCGCTCAATTACCAAAGCGTTATACATATAGCGATAGAATTAAGAATTTTCCAACAGAGTTAAGCAAGAAAGTTATATCAAATTTGTCATCAGCTCCACATAATATTAATTTAGGAAATATTAAAAATAAATTTACTGAATGTGGTGAGCCAATTAGTACTGATTTGACAGATGGGCTAAGAATTACTTTTGCGAGTCAAGAAATAGTTCACCTTAGGCCGTCAGGAAATGCACCTGAATTTAGGTGCTATACAGAGGCTGAAACTGAGTTGAGAGCAAAAGAACTGAACGAGTACTGTATGACGGTTTTACATGAGTATATTCAATAAGGTTTTGAACCATAGTCATAGTCGATGATTAATAGGTATAGTACTAGTTAGTACCAAGGTACACTACTATTACTGTATTGTTTCCATTAAAGTACGCATATAGACATAGAAAAAACCGTCAAGCAGTATTATTGGAGATGAGTTATGGCGAGTGAAATTGGTGAAGTTAAAGTAATTTTAGGAAAAGTTGAAGTTATTGGGCCTGATGGATCACAGCCTTTACGTGTCGGCGATAAAGTATTTTCAGAGCAGATTATCAGCACTGGTGCCAATAGTGCCGTTGAGATAGAGTTTTTAGATGGAACTACACTAGATTTACCTAGGGATTCTCAGATAGTGCTTGATACTGATGCTTATGACCCATCAACTGCAGCAGTAGTTGAAAGTGATACGCAAGATGATATTGCCGCATTACAGCAAGCTTTATTAGATGGTAATGATCCTACTCAAGAAGGTGAAGCAACGGCCGCAAATGCCCAAAATGAACAGAATGGCAACGAAGGTTCATCTACTATTCAGATTGCGCATGAATTGGCTACTGTTACACCTGAGTCAGGATTTGAATCAAGTTTTTCTCCAGAACCATTCTCGCTTTCAGATAACGAGGTTGTTCCTTTCCCTATATTGGAAAACACGCAAAATGAGCCGACACCCCCGACTGATGATCAGCCAATAATTGTAGTTGGCGAATCTCAAGATGAAGCTTCAGAATTTACTGTTGTGAATCATGATGAGGTTAGCTCAGCGGGTTACCATAACAGTTATGGTTATTATGTCAAAACCTTGGATGCTGATGGCAACGTCACTTCTGATAATCCAACTACTGGTGTGATTATTGAGGATGATGTTCATTTTAAACATGGTGGGTTTACTGATGCCCAAACAGTCACTGGCTACAGTATGGAACAGATCGGTTATTTCATCATACCTGATGGTGGTAATAGATTTTCAACATTTGGCGACAATGTTGAAGTTTCATTTAAATTTGTAAATGGTCAGTGGCAAGCATTTGATGGTGACAATGCGATTACAGGCAGAGGATCGCATGTATTATTTGATAATGCTGATTTAAATGTTGATGGCCAAGATCACGTTACAGACAATTGGTTGACGGGTAACCAAAACTGGGAAGATTTGCAAATTCCAAATGGTGATGGCGACTATAATGATGTAAATTTGAATGTTGATTGGACTAAGGTCACGGTATCTGGTGACACAATCGAATCAATTTCTTATGGAAGTGATGGGCCTGGTGCTATTGATTTTACTTTAAGTGAAGATGTTATCCTTACTGGAAGTTTAACTTCTAACGGCAAAACAATAGCGTTTTCTGCACGTGATACTGATAATGATCAGCATAATGACCAGATAGTTGGTTCAACTGATGAAGGTGAGGTGTTAACGATTGATGGTCTTTTAGATGGCGATTATTCACTTAATGTTCTTGGACCAATAGATGATGGTAATGGAGATGCTTCAGTTGCATTACAGGCGAATGTGTCAGTCAGTGATGATGACGGTAGTGTTGTAAACCAATCGCTTAGTATTAACTTAAATATTGATGCAAATCAGATATTAGGTAGTTTAGAACCTCCTACTACAGATATATAACTTTATTATGGTTTTAGGAAGTATTGATGAATAAATGCTTTCTAATCCTACATTAAATAGGTATAATCTCGCTCTTAATGTTGAGCCGGGGTGGCGGAACTGGTAGACGCGCCGGATTCAAAATCCGGTTACTTCGGTAGTGTCGGTTCGATTCCGACCCTCGGTACCAATATTAAAAATAAGCCCGTAAGATCGTTAAGATCTAGCGGGTTTTTTTATGCCTTAAAGATTTATACTCAGGCGAGAGTTCGTATGGCTGCATTAAGACCACTATCTACTCGTTATTTTATTTAGCTATAACCATCATACATACTTGCTAGGACTAACTTTACAATGGATGAGGGTACTTTTATTCCCAACTACTCAGCCTTTATTATGAATGGCGATAATATGAGCCCAACCATCAATAAGGGGGATCATATTGTTGTTGATAATGAACAGCGGGCAATTAGAAGTGGTGAGATTTACCTAGTTGGATATAAGAAGCAAAAACTGGTTTGTAGATTGTTACTAGATCGTCAAACAGTCATCTTTGTTTTTGATGCGCTTGATGAGTCACATGAAGAATCGCTTGATAACATTAATGTGATAGGCCGAGTGATTGAGGTTAAAACATTAGCTCTAGATTAAGTAAGACCATGTATCTTAGCTTTCATAGATTGGATTCACTTACCGTCCTAATTAAAAATAGATTTTATTGACACAGACTCAAATGTTTTCTATATTTTCTCTTCTCTTTATATTCTCTTTGTAAGAGGAATTGAAATGTTAACCGAACGGCAACAAGATACTCTAGATTTCATCCGTAACTATCTTAATGAACATAATAAAGCACCTTTGATTAGTGAAATATCAAAGGGCTTAGGGATAGTGTCTCAAGGAACGACTCATCGCTATATTCAAGCTTTAGTAGATCAAGGATATATAGAACGACTAGTAGGGCGTACGCGCGGTCTAAGGCTAATCGATGATAATACTGAGAGTGATGAAACATTCTCATTAAAGTTACCCTATATGGGTAAGGTTGCAGCTGGAAGGCTTATTGAAGCTGTGCCTGATGAATCTGAAATCGATCTCGGTGATATGTTTTCAGGTAAAGACCGCTTTGTGTTGAAAGTGAACGGTGACTCAATGATTGATAAAGCCATTATGTCAGGTGACTATGTAGTTATGCAGGCACAGCTGACTGCAAATCATGGTGATATTGTTTTAGCGTTAGTGGATTTTCACGATGCGACCTTAAAGACGTTATTAATTAATGATGATGGCACACTAACGCTTCAGCCAGCTAATGATAATTACGACCCGGTTACCTTGCCTGCTGATAGAGTGATGATACAAGGTGTAGTTGTAGGGCAGCTTCGAACATATCCCTAATGGACTGGTTAAACTCAAATAACGCACTATTTTAGTTCGTAATTGAGGCCGATATAAGTCGCACACTATTGTAACGTAGTGTGCGACTTTATATGTGTACCAATAAAGAGCATCAGTCCTAAAAAATTCCAAAGATATACATGTAATTAATTATTATGCACATGTATGGTGCACTGATTATAAGAACTTGCTTAATAAATGATCTGATTTGTATATGAAACAGTAGCTTACTGATTAGGCATGATATGTGCTTTATGCTGATAGATTTAAGAATATTTATCTCATCTACATAGAGGTCTACATGAGTAAAAAACAAACACTGGTTGTCATCGGTAATGGAATGGTCGGTCAGAATTTTCTTGTTGCTTTGATGGCAAGTGATATTAAACAAAATTATGATGTGATCACTTTTTGTGAAGAAAACCTCCCTGCTTATGACCGAGTGCATTTAAGTGAGTACTTTGCGGGTAAGTCAGCGGATGAATTGTCTTTAGTGGAACAAGGCTTTTTTGAAGATAATGATATCACTATTCACATAGGTGATAAGGCTGCAGTTATTGATCGGAAAGCAAAGACAGTTACCTCTGATAAAGGTGTGCTAATTAATTACGATAAACTCATTCTTGCAATGGGTTCAAGTGCATTTGTTCCACCAATTCCAGGTCATGATAGAGAAGGGTGTATTGCTTACCGTACCATTGATGACCTTAATGAAATGATGGCTACAGCCCAAACATCTAAGGTGGGTGCTGTAGTTGGTGGAGGTCTATTAGGTTTAGAAGCTGCTAAGGCTTTACAAGACCTTAATTTAGACACACATGTTGTTCAGTTTGCGCCTCGCCTTATGGCTGCTCAATTAGATGATGGTGGTGCTGATTTACTTAAATCAAAAATTGAAGAGTTAGGCGTATCTGTTCATACCAGCAAAAATACAACTAAAATTGTAGATGGTGATACCTGTAAACATAAGATGATATTTGCTGATGGTGGTGAATTAGAAACAGATATGATTTTGTACTCAGCGGGTATCCGTCCAAGAGATGAAATTGCAGCTGCTTGCGGCCTTAAAATTGCGGATCGTGGTGGTGTTGTAATCAATGACCAATGTTTAACATCAGATGAAGATATCTATGCCATTGGTGAGTGTGCCTCGTGGAATGAACAAATTTTCGGTTTAGTAGCTCCAGGTTATGCAATGGCTCGAACAGTAGTTGCCCAACTAGCCGGAGAAGAATCAAGCTTTGAAGGTGCCGATATGAGTACCAAATTAAAGCTTAATGGAGTTGATGTCGCCAGCATCGGTGATCCACATGCTACAGAAGCGGGATCGTTAGTGTATACATACCAAAATGGTGTTGAAGGTATTTACAAGCGATTAGTCGTTAGCGGTGATAATAAAACATTATTAGGTGCTGTCTTAGTTGGCGACGCATCAGGCTACCCTACCTTGTCACAGTATTATCTCAATGCCATTGAGCTTCCTAGTAATCCTGACTCATTAATCTTACCATCTCGTTCAGATGAGTCGGTTGGCCTCGGTCCTGATGCATTACCTGCGAGCGCACAAATTTGTTCTTGTTACGATGTAACGAAGGGGGATGTCTGCGCTTCAATTGAAGGTGGTTGCACTACATTAGGCGCCTTAAAAGACGATACTAAGGCAGGGACAGGTTGTGGTGGTTGTGCCGCACTATTGAAGTCAGTCTTAGATTGCGAATTAGAAAAAGCAGGGATGGAGGTTAATACGGATATTTGTGAGCATTTCGCCCATACCCGTCAAGATCTTTTCAATATAATCAAAGTGGAAGAGATTAAATCATTCACTGATCTCATTCATAAACATGGTACTGGTAAAGGCTGTGAAATCTGTAAGCAAGCGGTTGGCTCAATCTTAGCTTCACAATGGAATGAATATATTCTTAAAGATGCTCATGTTGGAGTGCAGGACACTAATGATACTTTCTTAGCTAATATGCAAAAAGACGGTACCTACTCAGTAGTACCCCGTATGACGGGGGGGGAAGTAACACCTGATGGTCTGATTGCTATTGGTGAAATTGCAAAAGAGTATGGGCTTTATACGAAAGTAACCGGGGGACAACGTGTCGATCTATTTGGTGCACGAGTTGATCAATTGCCATTAATTTGGCAAAAGCTAATTGATGCAGGTTTTGAAAGTGGCCATGCCTATGGTAAGTCGCTTCGTACTGTTAAATCCTGCGTTGGTAGCACATGGTGTCGTTTTGGTGTTGATGATAGCGTTGGCTTAGCCGTTGAGCTTGAAAACCGCTACAAAGGCTTACGTGCTCCACACAAGATTAAGTTTGCTGTTTCAGGCTGTACTCGCGAATGTGCAGAGGCACAGAGTAAAGATATTGGTATCATTGCAGTTGAAGGCGGCTGGAACCTATACGTATGTGGTAACGGTGGTATGAAACCTCGCCATGGTGACTTATTCGCTACTAACTTAGATAAAGAAACATTAATTAAATACATCGACCGTGTATTAACTTTCTATGTTCAAACTGCCGACAGAATGCAACGTACTTCTGTTTGGATGGAAAATATGGAAGGTGGTTTAGATTATTTAAAATCAGTCGTCATAGATGATAAATTAGAAATCTGTGACCAACTAGAAGCTCAAATGGAACATGTTGTTCAAACCTATCAATGTGAGTGGAAAACAACTATTGAAGATGAAACTAAGTTAAAACGATTCCGTACTTTTGTTAACAGTGATAAACATGATGAAAATATTGTTTTTGTTGAAGAGCGAGGTCAAATCCGTCCTGCCAACATTGAAGAACGTGAACTTTTATTGGCGGAGGAGGCATAATGAGCAAGTGGATTGATGTTTGTAGTAAAGATGATTTACAACCTAACTCAGGAGTCTGTGCATTAGTTGATGAGCGACAAGTTGCTATATTTTATATGCCTGAAGATGAAGCGGTATATGCCATTGATAATTATGATCCATTCGGAAAAGTACATGTATTATCGCGTGGCTTGATTGGTGATATTAAAGGTGAGGTCATGGTGTCATCTCCTTTATACAAGCAGCATTTTAGTTTGAAAACGGGGCAATGTTTTGAAGATGAAAGCGTTAAAGTACCGGCATATGGCGTACGTATTAGTGGTGACCGTGTCGAAGTTAATTTAAACGGAGCCGCATAATGACAATTGATTATTACATTGCCGATGTGTTTACTAATGAGATTTTCTCTGGTGCACAAATAGCTGTATTCCCTAATTCAGATAAGTTGACAGATCAACAAATGGCATCGATTGCCAATGAAATGAATTTGTCTGAAACAGTATTTGTATCGAACCCATCAGAAGAAGCCAGTACGAGAAAAATGCGTGTTTTTTCTCCCCTAGCTGAAATTGATTTTGCTGGACATCCAATTATTGCAACTGCATTTGTTCTTGCAACATGTGGTGATGTTAAATTAACAGATGATCTGACTAAATTAACATTTGAGCAAAATGCGGGTGATATCGAAGTAAATTTCTCATCATCAAAGGGTAAACCAACCTTTGTGCAGTTTACTAGTGTAGTCTCTTCAGTGATTGACCGTTACACACCATCTGTAGCGGAGTTAGCAGAGTTTTTATCAATTAATGTTGATGACATTGATACCAAGAAGTTTTCTACTCGTTTAGTTTCATGTGGCTTCCCTTATTTAGTCGTGCCAGTATGGAATTATGAGACGGTTCGTAATGCGAAGTTTAACTTTGCATCATGGAGCCAATCATCGGCACCACATACAGCTGCACAAGAAATTTTATTATTCTCAGCTAAGACCCCATATAAAGACTCGAACTTTAATGCTCGATTACTAGGCCCAAATATTGGTGTTCATGATGATCCACCTGTTGGTAGTGCCATGCCTGCATTTTTGTCATATTTAGCTTCATTTGATTTTACTCAACAAGGTACACATGCATTTGCAGTGGATCGTGGCGATGAAAAGAGTCGTCGAAGTGTGTTGAATATTGAAATGGACCATAAAGGACTGCCTGATTTAACACTACGAATTGGTGGTGAAGCCGTAATGGTTGCTGAAGGTAAAATGCATTTAGTAGATTAATTTAAGAATAGCATTGGCACGTTCATTGTTTAATCTTACCCAACAAACCGGCCCGTTGTTGTGTAAGCTAAGTGGATAATGAATTGCCTTGTTTATGGAGAACGTCTCACTCGTGAACGGGTGAGACATTCTTTCCTCAAATTTTATTTAATGTGATGAAATGAAACAAAAATTAGTCCTGATTGGCAATGGTATGGCTGGAATGCGTACTATCGACGAACTGCTTAAACTGTCGCCAGAGCAATATGATATTACTGTTTTTGGCGCTGAGCCTCATGGTAATTACAACCGTATTATGCTTTCACCAGTACTAGCAGGTGATAAGACTATCGATCAAATTATCATGCATAACCTGCAGTGGTACCTAGATAAAGGTATTACACTCCACACGAACAAAACGATTACCCATATTGATCGTAATGGTCAGACGGTCAGTACTGAAGATGGCATTACTGCAGATTACGATAAGCTTATTATTGCTACAGGCTCTAATCCAGTTATCTTACCCGTGGAAGGAAAGCAGTTAGATGGCGTGATTAGCTTCCGTGATATTAATGATGTCAATATCATGATTGAAACGGCAAAAACTCATAAAAAAGCTATTGTAATTGGCGGTGGATTATTAGGTTTAGAGGCAGCTAATGGTCTAATGATTCAAGGTATGGATGTATCAGTAGTACAGCGTGGTCATACATTAATGAATCAGCAGTTGGATCAAGCTGCATCGGATTTGATGCAAGCAGAACTTGAAGCTAAGGGCATGCATTTTTTAGTTGATCACGATACGGCTGAATTTATCGGTAAAGATCGAGTCGAAAAAGTTAGATTTAAAGATGGTAGTGAAGTAAAGGCCGATCTTGTCGTGATGGCAGTAGGTATTAGACCCAATATAGCACTTGCTCAAGCGTCGGGTATTATGTGCGAGCGCGGTATTCTGGTCGACGATACATTGAAAACCTATTCTAAAAACATTTATGCAGTGGGTGAGTGCGTACAATATCGCAATGAAACCTTTGGTCTCGTAGCACCACTCTATAAACAAGCAAAAGTGTGTGCAGCACAATTAGCAAATGCTGGTGGAGCCAAATACCAAAGCTCAGTGACAGCAACCAAACTTAAAGTGACAGGAATCAATTTATTTTCAGCAGGTGACTTTATTG
>CALCCU010000262.1 GCA_937900515.1 uncultured Gammaproteobacteria bacterium
AAGAGAGTGCTCATGACAGTATCTTTAGTGGCCATAAAATCTCACACCTTTTTAGTTAGTAATCCATGGATTAAATGTATGTCTAAAGCAGTTTGGTTTAAAACAGTGGAAATTCTGATCCGGTTTCTGGCGGTAGTGATTCTAGTCGTGGCTGCGGTAGTTGTAATAGATACTTTGAGCGAGATTAACCAATGACAGACGTTCCTTCCCCGTGCATTAGAAATTGCTGCCTCAATACGAAAGATATTTGTGTAGGTTGTTACCGAAGTATGGATGAGATAATGCAATGGACGCAGTGTGACAATAAACAAAAACGACTCATCCTAAAAATGGCTAATACACGCCGCAAGCAACAATAATAAGTTTCCATTTTTTAAAGCGATATACCGCATCGAGAAGATGTGTTTTTGATGTATAATATTCGGTTTGTTGTCAGTTCTGACAATGTATTCTATTTTATGAATCAAGGGAAATAAACCATGCTGTTATCAGCTAAACAAGACTGGCTAGGTAATATCCGTGGCGATATTCTAGCGGGTATTGTCGTTGCCATTGCACTCGTTCCTGAAGCGATAGCCTTTTCAATCATTGCAGGCGTTGATCCTAAAATCGGTCTATACGCGTCGTTTGCTATTGCCGTTATTATCGCTATCACTGGTGGCCGAGCGGGGATGATTTCAGCTGCAACTGCAGCTACAGCCTTATTAATGGTTACTTTGGTCAAAGATTATGGCTTACAGTATCTTTTAGCTGCCACTGTCTTGGCGGGTGTATTTCAAATCATTGCTGGTTATCTAAACTTACATAAGTTTATGAGCTTTATCTCAAAATCTGTAATGACTGGTTTTTTGAATGCTTTAGCAATTCTTATATTTATGGCTCAAGTGCCTGAATTAATGAATGTTACATGGCATATGTATGCTTTAACTGCTGCAGGTCTTGGAATTATTTATCTATTTCCTTATGTACCCGTAGTAGGAAAAATCCTCCCATCTCCATTAGTAAACATTATTGCCTTAACAGCACTGGTTTACTACATGGGTATTGATGTTCGAAGCATTGGTGATATGGGGGCATTACCCGATACCTTACCGGTCTTTTTATGGCCAGATGTACCGTTTAATATGGAAACATTATGGATCGTTATGCCATATTCAATCTCTATCGCTGTAGTAGGTTTATTAGAATCATTACTCACAGCTAATGTGATTGATGAATTAACAGATACTGAAAGTGATAAAAAACGTGAATGTAAGGGCCAAGGGCTAGCTAATATTGGTTCAGGTTTAATTGGTGGTATGGCAGGTTGTGCCATGATCGGTCAATCGATTATCAATGTTAAATCAGGTGGACGAGGACGCCTTTCAGCAATGACTGCTGGTGTCGTTCTTTTGATTTTAGTGGTGTTCTTGAGCGATCTATTGAAAATTGTACCGATGGCTGCACTTGTCGCTGTAATGATAATGGTATCGATTGGTACATTTAACTGGGCATCAATAAAAGAATTAAAAACGAATCCGACTAGTGCTTCTGTGGTCATGGTTGCGACTGTAATCATCATACATCGATTTAATTACGCAAAGTGCCGAGGTACTTATTTGTGCAAAATTATTTGATTACGCCATTACTGCTAACCTTTGCACTTTTACCGAGTTTTTCTCCGGCCAACACTATTTGTAACGAACAACTGCCCGACGAAAGTAACCGTAATGTAAAAACGCAACAACTGCCACTCGATACTGTGGTGCGTATTGCTTCACCTCTTAGAGAAGTACAAACATCACCCTACTATGGTCATGGTTCAGGTGTATTAGTTCGCTTTAGAGGTGAAACAGGCTTTGTATTATCAGCCTCTCATGTAACTGCCGGTCACCCGCTCGTTTTAGTGTCAATCAATACGCATAATGACCGTAGACTATTCTGGGCACAATTTGTAAAAGAAGATAAAACCATCGATCTCTCACTTTACAAAATAATTGATGAGGGTGAAATACATAAAAGTGCCGAACTTTTTGAGGGTGAAAATGAAATTTATAATCAAACCTTGTTTACTGTTGGTTACCCTATTGAGCTCAGCTCTTTATCAAAGGCAGAGTTATTTCCGCAGTCGAAACTAATTGTTCGTAAACAACACCTACTAGGGACCAGTAAATATCTAGGTCTCGGCTTAAAAATAAAACCACTGGTGATGAGTGATTGTATAGAAACAGGCCTAAGTGGAGGCCCTGTATTTGATGATGAAGGACGCATTTTTGGCATCAACCATAGTACCGACCGATACAAAAACAGTGCAAGTACCGTTAATGGTTATATCGTGTCATCAAGCTATATCGCAGAATTTCTCGAATAAATAACTTTATTCAAGTGATTTCAATAGACGTTTTATTTCTGCTCTAACCACGTCAATAGCAGCCACAATATTATCTACAGATGTTTTGTCAGTGCCAACTCCATTCCAATGGTCGCTCCACACTAGGACCAAGTTATCGGAAGATTTCTCAACACTTGGATCAGATAATACACTTAAGTCATTGATAAGGCCGACTTTTACCCAGCCCTTTCTTGGACTCCCCTGCTCTAGGTCGCCATCATAATGGGCGATATAAACAAGCTGTTCCAGTGAAGATAATTCAACTAACATTTCGAACGATGCAGTGCGAATGGTATTATTTTGCTCTGATATTTCCATACGCCACACATTGTATGAAAAGCCAAGCAGTGAAAATAAGATACTGAATATTAGGGTGATCTGATAATACTTATGTTTAGCTTGGAATGGCATCGTCATAGTATTGGCCTTGGTTTAAGATATACACAAAGACGAATTCGATACTCTAATGTTACAGTTATTCACCCATAATTGTGACAATAATCCGTCGACTGTGACGGTGCGTGCGATGCTCCCATAAATACACACCCTGCCAAATACCTAAATCGCAGCGACCTTGACTTACCGGCATAGTGAGATCTGGATTAGTCAGTACCGTACGTATATGTGCACTCATATCATCAGGGCCTTCGTCCTGATGTAAAAACATCGGATCACCATCTGGCACAATGTGCTGCATATAAGTTTCTAAATCACGTCTAACGTCAGGATCTGCATTTTCACATAACATTAATGAGGCACTAGTATGCTGTACAAATACATGACAAGTACCGGTTTGAATAGCTGACTGAGCAACAAGATGTTGAATTTGTTCCGTAATATTAGTTGTACTACGCCCTGAGGTGCTTAGCGTTAATGTCTGTTGAAAAACCATTTTAATTACCTATTTAGAATATTACGGCTGAATACTTACGAAGAATTAGACTAAGCCAGCATCAAAAAAGGCCTTAGCGCGTCCACTCATAATGACTTCTCGTACCTGTTCGGCAGCCTGTAGCTGTGTTGAGAACTTGCCAACATGCCATAAATTAATTGCAGCAGCTAATACTAAGCTATCAAACGCAGGTCCTGTTTCACCTGTTAAGGCTTTTAGGCCTAGCTCTACGGTTTCTTCTGCTGTTACTTGTTCTGATTGTTGCGGCAAAACGCCACGTGTTGATTGTTCTATCCCAAATTGGGTCGGATCTATTTTCAATTCTTCAACCTGTTCACCATGGACACGATAGTTATTTGAAGTTTCACGTAATGTAGGTAAAACGCCACCTTCAATGCCTCGCATAATTAACGCTGTATCAAATCCAACTTGATTAGCAAGCCATGCCAAAACACTCGGGTAGGCTTTATGAACGAAACCAACGGCTAAATGATTTTTTGCTTGTGCTTTGATCGGTAGAATTAGTTTTTCAAGTGTTGCTAAGCTGGGACGTTTAATCATTTTAGTACGCAGATCTTCTAAGGCATACAATCTAGGAGTTGATTGAGATTGGTCAATATAAGCCCAAGCAGTATCGGGGTTATTTATTCTCTGAGTAGCGACTTCAACAGATTGGTAGGTATCCATTCCAGCAAGAGCTAATACTTGTGAGTGTGTAACACCGAACTTAGGCCCCATTTCTTTCACGCCTTGTGAAATCGTAGGTAAGCCAGATGCAGCGAGTACAGCAGGAAGAAATGCCAATATGGGACAATGACGATTATAGCCATTGAATGGGTCGGCGAATGTTAATATTTCTGGAACCGATGATGTCTGCTGGACTGTATTTTGTTGTAAGGCTTGTAGAATCCCTAGGTTTTCATCATTGGTTTCTGTTTTCATTCGTAAACCGATGAAAAACACAGCGGATTGAACAGCATCGGCACCATTTAGCACTTCAAGCATCGCGTCGCGAGCTTCATCAATAGATAAATCTTTACTTAAATGTGGTCCTGTTGCTACTTTTTTAATTGCATTTGCAAGTGCAGTCATATGTTTCCCTAGTTTAACCATTCTATTAATGTTGTTTCATCTACGACACTGATACCCAGTGATTCTGCTTTTGTCAGTTTTGAACCAGCATCACGGCCAGCAACGACAAAGTCTGTTTTCTTCGATACGCTCCCAGCGACCTTGGCACCTAATGCAAGTAACTTCTCTTTTGCTTCGCTACGAGATAGTTTGTCTAATGTACCTGTTAGCACAATCGTTTTACCGCTTAACGCCGAATCTGCTGCGATTTTTTGTTCTTCAGGCCAAGAGATACCTGCATCTAACAAACGTTGGATAACTTCACGGTTATGGCTTTGCTCAAAGAAAGTCACGATATGATGTGCAACCACGGGACCCACATCTTCAATTTCGATTAATGACTCTTCATTAGCCTGTATGAGTCCATCTAATGTTAAGAAATGGCTTGCTAACGATCTAGCTGTTGCTTCGCCTACCTCTCTAATTCCCAGTGAATATAAGAACCGTGCAAACTTTGTTTGTTTTGAGGCCGTTAATGCAGTCACTAAATTTTCAGCTGACTTATCGCCCATCCGCTCTAAAGAGGATAGCTGTTCTACAGTTAAATGAAACAAATCAGCGACGTCTTTAATGAAGCCAGCATCAACTAGTTGTTCAACGATTTTATCGCCTAAGCCATCAATGTCAAAAGCTTTACGTGAGGCAAAATGTTTAATAGCTTCTTTACGTTGAGCTCCACAATACAAGCCACCAGTACAACGGGCTTTGGCTTCACCTTCAATACGTTCAACATCGGAACCACATATAGGGCAAGTACTCGGCATTACGAATTCATAGGATTCTGCAGTTCGTTTTGAGGGTACAACTTGCACTACTTCGGGAATCACATCACCCGCACGACGTACAATCACAGTATCGCCAACACGCACATCTTTACGACGTATTTCGTCTTCATTATGCAAAGTAGC
Organism: uncultured Gammaproteobacteria bacterium; assembly: GCA_937900515.1. GTDB lineage: Bacteria > Pseudomonadota > Gammaproteobacteria > Nitrosococcales > Methylophagaceae. Next base: position 5,303 of record CALCCU010000262.1, read on the forward strand.
ATTACTAACCGTTACACCGCCTACAAACACAGGTTTTAGTCTTGCAACAGGAGTTAAAGCGCCTGTGCGACCGACTTGAATTTCTATATCTTCAACCACCGTCATTTCTTCTTGAGCAGGAAACTTGTGAGCGATTGCCCAACGTGGTGCTCGAGCAACAAAACCTAAACGCTGTTGCAAAGCTACTTTATCTACTTTAAACACAACACCATCAATATCATAAGGTAGGCTGTCACGTTTATCACCAAGATAAGTAATATAGTCTAGTGCACCTTGAATACCTTCTACTTGCTTTAACTCAGGTGAAATACGGCATCCCCATTGTTCAAGTTGTTTCATTGCTGCACTATGGCTTTCGGGTGCTTCCATCCCTACAATTTCACCAATACCGTAACAATAAATAGCGAGTGGTCGTGTGGCAGTGATTTTAGAATCTAATTGGCGTAATGAACCCGCTGCCGCATTACGTGGGTTCACAAAAGGTTTTTTATCTGCAGAAATTTGAGCTTGATTGAGTTTCTCAAAGCCTTCTTTAGGCATGAAAATCTCACCCCGAATTTCAATCACCTCGGGGATGTTATATCCTTGCAAACGCAGTGGTACCGTTGGAATAGTGCGAACATTGACAGTTACGTCTTCACCTACAGTCCCATCACCACGGGTAGCCGCTTGAACTAATAGACCATGCTCATAACGAATACTAATCGCTAAACCATCCAACTTAGGTTCAGCAGCATAAATTTGTGTTTCGCTTGTATTAAGCCAATCGCGCACACGCTGATCGAAAGCTTCAAACTCATCGGCATCGAATACATTATCAAGAGACAACATAGGCAATGCGTGAGTGATCTGACTGAACTTATCAAGTGCTTGCCCCCCTACTCGCTGAGTAGGAGAATCGTTTGTTAATAATTCTGGATACTGTTGTTCAAGTTGTTTAAGCTCAGTAAATAATCGGTCATACTCGCTATCAGTAACTTCTGGATTATCAGTCACATAATAGAGGTAGTTATATTTATTTATTAAGTCTCGTAATTCACTAGCACGCTGTTTAAATTCGGTTTTAGTAGTCATTATTGTAATGATTATTTTCTGCTTGTAATTGTAAGTTGAGGTGTAATATTCGGCCTCGCATTTCTTCTATGGTTGCTTGGCTAACTGGTTGACGAGATTCATCAGAGAGAACTCCATCTAGCTTGTCCGCCATCTTTTGTGCTGTGTCGAGTAAATCATCGAATAATGTCAGTCCATTTACTGGGCCTGGTAAGCGCGAAAAGATTAATAAGCCAGGCGTTTTCATTGTGGCAAACATGTCTGGATTTAACGTACCGGGATCGATTATATTCGCGACACTAAATATTGATTCAGTACGTAAGCCTGGGACTTGGCGGTGGTAGATCTGCATATCGCCGAAGTGAAGATCTAAACTTTCAAATACTCGCTTAATTGATCGACCTGAAAATTGAGCATCATCACGCGCCATAATGGTAAATGCAATCACCATATCCCATTCATTTACATTCGGTGGGCTTTGCGGAGCCTTTTTAATTACTTCATCAGCAACAATCACTGGCTCTGGCTCACGAATAGTGTCTAAATCATCACTGTCTTCAACAATATCGATGCCCTGATGTTCTGTTTGAGGCTCTGTTGACTGTTTTGGTGGAGCAGTGTTTTCAACCCGATCATTGACGGACTCAGAAAGTGTAACAGTTGGTTCTGCATCGATATCAAACCGTTCACTATCTATGGCATGCTGGTCCATCTCCTGCTGAAATAATTCCCCGAATTGATTGCTATCGCCCATTTCTGGCTCGATATTATCAAAGTCGTCAAACAGCTCCTTGCGACGTTGCTTAGTAATGTAATTAGCATACCAAGCAGCCCCCACAAAAGCGCCAACCAATAAAATTATAATAACTGCTATATCTAACACTTAAATTTATGTTCCAACTAAGGGATAATGTTCATTTTAATTATCAATTCGAGATTTTTCATGTCAACACAACCAAGTAAGCAATTAGAAACTTTCGACAATGAGTTTCCAGAGCGTGATTATAGCATCCATATCGAGACTCCTGAGTTTACTGCAATTTGTCCCAAAACAGGACAACCAGATTTTGCCACAATTAAAATCGATTATGTACCTGACTTAAAATGTGTCGAATTAAAATCATACAAGCTTTATTTATGGTCATACCGTAATGAAGGTGCGTTCCATGAAAAAGTAACTAATATGATTCTAGATGATTTAGTTGCTGCAACTGACCCACGCTTTATGCGTATTACAGGTATTTTTAATGTCCGCGGTGGTGTATATACCAATGTCGTAGCTGAATACAGACAAGAAGGTTGGGTTGCACCAACACCAGTTCAACTACCCTAAATCGAACAGGCGTTATGCTTAATAACGCTTATATCGGTATTGACCTCGGCACCTCAGGGTGTCGAGCTTATGCCATTGATGATCAAAGCCGTATCATTGCACGCTGTCACAAGCCCTTCTCCAATTCTAGCCAGACCCAACACAACCCCGCTCTTGATTGGCAATTAGTTGTTTCGGTTTTATCTAATCTCATTCACCAATGCAGTGGCTATAAAATTCAATCTATCGCTGTTGATGCAACCTCTGGTTCAATCCTTGTTGTTAATGAAAAAGGTCAGCCTCTTACACCGATTCTGATGTATAACAACTGTAATGCACGTCAACAAGCTAAGTTACTTGAGTCCATCGTTCCTGCTACATCAGCAGCTCATGGTACAGGTAGTGGTCTAGCAAAGTTACTGTATTTAATCGAAAGCTATGCGCTGACAGGAAAGTATTTTTTACTACATCAAGCTGATTGGATTAATTACAATTTAGGAGCGCCCTTAGCAATAAGCGACGAAAACAATGCTCTAAAGTCAGGTTACGATCCTATTGATAGATGCTGGCCAAACTGGATAGGCGACGTTGTTAGTACATCAATACTGCCACAAGTTGTAGCTTGTGGCACTGAAATAGGTTTTGTATCAGATGCATTAATGCAGCAATTTGAACTCAGTCACAGGCCTACTATTAAAGCGGGAACAACAGATAGTATTGCAGCCTTTATTGCCACCGGTGCGAACGAACTAGGTGATGCCCTAACATCGTTAGGCTCTACTCTAGTCGTTAAAATGTTGTGTGATCATCCAGTATTTATTCCACAACAAGGTGTTTATAGTCATCGCTTAAATGACCGATGGTTGGTTGGAGGAGCATCCAATACGGGGGGAGCTGTATTACAACATTACTTTACTAATAATGAACTGCTTGAATTGAGTGTTCAAATAGATATTAATCAGACTGTGCCAGACTATTACCCCTTATTAGAAAAAGGTGAACGCTTTCCTATCAATGATCCCGACTTACAGCCATGTTTATCACCCCGTTTGGAGAGCCGATCTGAATTTTTACATGCCTTACTTAATGGCATAGCCAACGTTGAATATCAATCTTATACACTTCTTGAACGCATAACTAGAACACCGATAAAATCAATAAGAACTGTTGGAACTGGTTCGGTTAATAGGACTTGGCAAGCTATCCGACAAAGAAAATTTCACGTATCATTTATAACTCCAGAAAATACTGAAGCAGCCTACGGTGCGGCTTTAATAGCAAAGGATAGTGAACCAAATGCAAAACTTATTTAAAGGCGCTAACTACCTTTTAAAAGGATTTAGCCTTATTCATCAAAAAGGTATTCGTCGTTTCGCATACATCCCAATGGCTATTAATACGCTATTGTTTAGTTTTGCTATTTGGTTAAGTGTGAGTGAGTTTGATAGTTGGATCCACAGAATGATCCCAAGCTGGATCCCTGAATGGTTACTCGGCTGGATTATGTGGATCATCTGGCCATTATTTGCATCGTTACTACTCATAACGATCTTCTTTACTTTTTCTATTATCGCTAATATTCTAGCGGCGCCTTTTAATGGCCCACTAGCAGAAGCTGTGGAAAAAAAGCTATTGGGCCAAGCTCCCGAAGGTCTCAATTGGTCTGAAATTATCAAAGATGCACCATCAATGATTTGGAATGAGATCAGAAAATTAGCGTATGTCTTGCTATGGATGATTCCACTGTTTATTTTGTCTTGGATTCCAGTCGTGAATATTATTGCTCCTGTCTTATGGGTGCTATTTTCTAGCTGGATGTTAGCCATTGATTACCATGACTATCCAATGGGAAATCATCAACTTAAATTCCCACAACAGCGTGAATTATTAAGACAAAAACGTTTCTTAGCGTTAGGATTTGGTGCGGCAACACTCGCAGCAACAATGATTCCAATTATTAACTTTTTAGTTATCCCTGCTGCCGTTGCTGGTGCAACAGCACTGTATATTGATAACTATAAGCGTTAAAACTAGGCTTAGGTTCTGTATAAGTCAAACCTCAGATATTTCAGGAGTTATACCTAGCCCCCTGTTTCACAAATAGCATCAGAATAGAGAATTGTCAGCACACCTTCAATTTCAAAACGTGTTTGTCCAACCGATCCCAGTCACTTTGTTTCCAAGGGAGTGACTGACTATCCATATGACTTTCGATAGTAAATAATCTATAGTCTGTGAACTCCTTATAAATATGAGACTCTAAGTCTTCTTCGATTAATCTAGCTAACTTAAAATATAAGAGATATACATCGTGTTTTTATCCTTTTTTCCTAGACCCAAATTATTTTTTATAAGCTTTGCCCTATGGGCACTGGCCAGTGTTTTAGGTTGGTATCTGCTGATCCAAGATCTCAGTCAATATAGCTTGGGAGGTTTATTCGGTGTTCACTTTCCTGATGCTCTTGCTGAAAATGCTGACGCCACGGCTCAAGCAGCTTATCAAGCCGCCCAAAAATACGCTCTCAACATTTGGCAATATCAATATATGGCAGTGTGCTACGCATTATTTATAGGATCATGGGTGATATTTGGTGGCCAAAAATGGGCGAAATGGTCTGTTATTGGTTCGGGATTAATTGTATTTATAACCTGGTTTCAAGTTCAAGTAAGCGTCATGATCAACTCTTGGTACGGAAACTTCTACAACTTAATACAAAAAGCCTTGACCACACCAAACTCAATCACTGCTGATGAGTATTACTCTCAACTATTCACCTTTGCTAGCATTGCCTTAATTGCCATTACCGTTGCGGTATTAAATAACTTCTTTGTGAGTCATTATGTGTTTAGATGGCGTACCGCGATGAATAATTACTACACGTCGAAGTGGTCACAAGTTCGTCAAATAGAAGGTGCATCTCAACGTATTCAAGAAGATACTATGCGCTTTGCCTCTATCGTTGAGTCTCTTGGGGTGAACTTCTTAAATTCAGTTATGACCCTGATTGCCTTCTTGCCAATTTTGTGGGGTTTATCAGGTTATGTAAAAACACTACCGTTAATAGGTGAGGTTTCACAAGCATTAGTGTTTGTAGCTATTATCTGGTCAATTATTGGCACGGTACTATTAGGCTTGGCAGGAATTAAATTACCCGGCTTGGAATTTAAAAACCAACGTGTAGAAGCTGCTTATCGTAAAGAGTTAGTTTACGGTGAAGATCATGATGACCGCGCTGAACCAGTAAAATTAGCCGAGCTATTTTCAAATGTACGTCAAAACTATTTCCGTTTGTATTTCCACTACCTATACTTCAATGTAGTGCGTTATGGTTATTTACAAGCAGGAGTTTTAATCCCACTCATCGCATTGGGGCCCTCCATTATTGCTGGTGCACTTACTTTAGGTGTTATGCAACAAATTAGTAATGCATTCAGGCAAGTTGAAGAGTCATTTCAGTTATTAGTCCACTCTTGGACAACCATTGTAGAATTGTTGTCTATTTACAAACGTCTTAAAGGTTTTGAGGCTGCTATTCATAATCAACCATTACCTGATATAGATCAGGCTTTCATAGCTGCAAATGGTAAAGAAATAACGGCATAATAAAGAGCTTGGGCAAATAATAAAATGATCATAATGCCCTCTCATCACTAAAACAGGAGAGAAATATGAAGCTTGAATCGTTGGCACTACATCACGGCTATACATCAGAGCAAACAACCAAAGCTGCTGCGGTACCTATTTATCAAACAACATCTTATACTTTTGATGATACGCAACATGGTGCTGATTTATTCGATCTAAAAGTACCGGGTAATATATATACTCGAATCATGAATCCCACCACTGATGTACTCGAGCAACGTGTTGCAGCAATGGAAGGTGGTATTGCTGGTTTAGCTGTAGCATCTGGAATGGCTGCTATTACCTATGCTATTCAGTGTATCTGCTCTGTTGGTGACAATATTTTGAGTACCAGCCAGCTTTATGGTGGTACCTATAACCTATTTGCTCATGCCTTACCTAGGCAAGGTATAGAAACCCGCATGATATCGCATGATGACTTCGAAGGATTTGAAAATGCGATTGATGACAAAACGAAAGCGATTTTCTGCGAATCTATTGGTAACCCAGCAGGTAATATCGTTGATATTGAAAAACTATCAGAAATTGCACATCGGCACGGTATTCCCGTCATTGTTGATAACACAGTAGCAACCCCCTTCTTATGTCGACCTTTTGAGCATGGTGCTGACATTGTCGTTCATTCTTTAACTAAATACATCGGTGGTCATGGTACTTCAATTGGTGGCATGATCGTCGACTCAGGTAAATTTGATTGGGTTGCCAATAAAGCGCGATTCCCTGAATTAAACGAACCTGATCCTGCCTATCATGGTGTGGTCTACACCGAAGCATTAGGTGAAGCCGCATATATTGGACGCTGCCGTGTCGCACCACTGAGAAATACAGGTTCAGCTATATCACCAATGAACTCATTCCAATTATTACAAGGTTTAGAAACATTAGGTCTACGTATGGAACGTCACTGTGAGAATGCTGAAAAACTAGCTGACTACTTACGAAACCACCCGAAAGTAAGCTGGGTTAACTACGCTGCACTAACTGACAGCCCGTACAATGCAGTGTGTAAGAAAATCACCCAAGGTAAAGCATCTGGTATTTTAAGCTTTGGTATTAACGGTGGACTAGAAGCCGGCACCCAGTTTATCGATGCACTGGACATGATTTTACGCCTAGTCAATATCGGCGATGCGAAATCACTTGCCTGTCACCCCGCTTCAACAACACACCGACAATTAAATGAGCAAGAATTGCAAAAAGCAGGCGTTAGTTCAGATTTAGTTAGGATCTCAGTGGGCATCGAAAATATCGATGATATTATTGCAGATGTCAGTCAAGCTTTAGATAAAGTAACAGCGTAAAATTATTTTAATCAAAAGCTTCAAATAAAAAGCCTGGATATATATCCAGGCTTTTTTGTCATTATTTAATAGTCAGTTAAATAGTGTTTGCTGTTGCTTTCGCTTCATATTCTTTGCGTAACAGTGTAATAATTTCACCTCGTTCAATTGGATGTGATAAAAAATAACCTTGAACCCAATCGCAGCCTAATTTTTTCAAATAGTCTAATTGTTCTTTTGTTTCTACACCCTCAGCTATCAATCGAAGCTTATATATTTTGGCAAGATCATGAATGGTCTGGACTACTTTTGCTTGTGATGTACCGGGGTCGAATAAAGCATTAGTGAATGAACGGTCTATTTTCAAGCTTTTTGCAGGGTATAAGATCAGTTGGTTAAATGACGTATAGCCTGTGCCGAAGTCATCTAAAGAGATGGAAAAACCTTGGTTGGAGAAATCATTCAACACTTGAATAACGGTAGGATTATCTGCAACAAGTGCAGTTTCAGTAACTTCAATATCGATGGCAGAACATGGTATATCAAGCTTCTCAGTAATACCTTTAACTTTTTGAGGAAAGTTGCTATTAAGAAGTTCTAATCCAGAAATATTAATCGCTAACTTACCAGTGAAACCTACTGATTGCCTGATATGTATAAAATCTTTAATGGCATTTTCTATTACCCATAAATCTAGTTCTTTTATAAGACCTGTGGACTCTGCAGCAGGAATAAATTTATCAGGACCATAACCCGATAAGCCTTCGTTATGACAACGAACAAGTGCTTCGATAGCAACCATATTTCCTGTTTGGCAGCTAAATATTGGTTGATAGACTAATGAAAAATCGTGAGAATCGATTGCTTGCTTTAAACTTGTTTCTATACTCTGTTTCTCGAATAATTGTGCAGCAATATCAGCATCAAAGAAACAGTAGTTATTATTACCAGCCTTCTTCGCCTTATACATTGCTGCATCAGCATAACGAATCAACTGGGAGGACATGTTTATGGTATTTGAAGAAAGACAAATACCGATACTAGCAAAGACTGGGTAGACCATACCATCAAGTTCGTATCCCTCTTTAAAAAAGCTTAAGATTTGCTTTGCAACTATTTCAGCTTCATGTGGGTTAGCAACGTGCTTCAAGGTAACGACAAATTCATCGCCTGATAAACGTGCTACATCAATATCATGAAGAGACTCACTCAGTTGTTTCGAAAAATGAACCAGTAAATTATCCCCCGTGTCATGACCATAATTATCATTCACCAATTTAAAATTATCTAAATCAATATAGAGTAATGCAATCGAAGGACTTTCTTGTTGCTCAATTAATTTTTGTAAATTTTGCTGAAAACTCCATCGGTTTGACAGTCCTGTTAAAGAATCGTAAAAAGCAAGGTTATGGATATCATTACTATGTAACTTAAGAATTAGCTCGTATGCACGTTCTTCTGAGTAAAGTGTCACTAAACAGATTATAGCTAATGCCAATAGCGTTAAAACAAACCGGAAAGCAATGACATCAGAAAA
>CALCCU010000263.1 GCA_937900515.1 uncultured Gammaproteobacteria bacterium
CATTCCGAAGAGGGAAAGAGTCACCGAGATTTACCAGTTTACGTTTACGCCTACATAAGCGCTACGACCAATACCAGGTAAACGATCACCAGTAGTAAGGTCTGGGCTATCAATCGCGCTAATACGGTTATAGCCACCTAAGTGATCGTTATAGCCTCGATCAAATAGATTGTTTACACCTGCCGATAAAGTGATGTTTTCAGTAGGTTGATAATTACCTGTTAAGTGGAATAATGCATAACCACTCGTTTTCTTCTCTTCATTTTCAGTAGATACTTTATTTTGTGCAGCCACTGTTTCAGCCTCAAAACCAATACGCCATGTTGTTTGCACATAGCTCAACATAGTCCGGGCCGTTAATGGCGCAATACGATATAGGTTATCGCTAGTATCACGGCGTTCACCACGAACATAGCTCACGGTACCGTCTAATTGCCATTCATCAGAAAGAGTTGCATACCAATTTGCATCAATACCATATAATTTTGCATCAACATTTTGGAATTGTAGAGGTGTAGTGTCTCCACCCATCATCGTGCTTACACCGATAGCTGCCATATTTGACATCGGTACAGCGACGCCTTGAATATAGTCGTTAATGTGATGATAGAAAACACGGGGTGAAATACCCGATTTGGCTGTATGCCAGTCCAAGCCTAATTCCGCTTGGTAGGCTGTTTCAGCATCAAGATCGACATTACCAATATGGTTATTACCATCAGCTAAACCAGAAGTCGATTGCATTGGTAACCATAAATAGCGTTCTTGATAGCTAGCTGAACGTTGTTTACGAGCTAGACCAAATTCAATATCCACTTCTTGATTCAATGTCTTTGTTAAGACAAAGGTGAGATCAGCAAGGTTATCTTCTTGGCTACGATCTGATGTATTGAAGTTATTACGAAGGGTAGTGGTATTCATACCCATCATACCGCCCATCATTGTCATGCTTGTATTAACTTCACCAGCATCCATATTAATACGGCTTAGACGAATACCAGATTGCAGCTTAAGATCGTCTTGAATTGCACCTGCCCATTCTGCAAAAATACTATAGCGATCACGCTCAACATCTTTGAAGTTGTTCACGTAGAACATCGTATTATTTGGATTATAGATATTGGTATTGTGATCTGCCTGATCAGCATCAAAGCCAATGGTCCAGTTGTTTAAGTTGTAACTTAAATTGATACCAGCTGCTTCAACATCAGCATCGGCATAACGTTGCATTGGGTTTGCTGTTGATCTGAATAAGTAATTCGACATGCGATGTTCAGAATCTTGGTAATGAAAGCGAGTAGTAAATTTGCCGCCATTATTTAGATTTTTGCTAAAGTTTAATTTATAGTTCTCGCCGCGAGCATAGACGATGTCCATAGGTAATGCTGGTGTGCCTGTATGACCTGTATCATCATGATCAATGGCTAACTCAACTTCATGACCTGCTTTTTGAAAGCCATATGCAATGCCAAGCGTATCGCGTTCGTGCTCGCTGGGATAAATGGTGCCGTTATCAAACTCTAAATTATTACCACGATCTACACTGCCAGAAATTTGGAAGCGGTGTGTTTCATTCGCAGCATTGGCTGTAATACCTGAATAGCGTGTATTACCATTTTCAGCATAACCAGCCGTTATATTGCCATGCAGTTCAAATTCTTCATCGGCACCAAACTCAGCCTGTTTAGAGTTTGCTACGATTGTGCCGCCGATAGTCTCTATGCCAGTACTTACTGGTGCAATACCACGGTATAGAGCAACATCCGCTACACGAGAGCTTGGTAAGTAGCTGAGCGGTGAATCCATGCGGTTTGGGCCCGCTTGGTTAAGGCGTACGCCGTCAACTAAGACATTGACACGGTCACTGAATAAACCACGATATTGTGCGATACTTGTTAGCGGACCATTACTATTTACATTGGCACCAGGTAAACGTTTCACTAAGTCACCTGTATCGGGTGAAGTGATTGAAAGTGGTGGAATGACATAAGGAGTTGCTTCACCTGTTTGCCCTTCAACGGAAATAGTCGGTAAGCTGATGTGTTCAGCGTGAACCGATGTATGCAGCCCTAGCATTAAGAAAGGCACTGGCAGTAATTTAAAGTATTGCAATTTAACTTCTCCCTAATGATAACCCTTAAAGTTTAGAGATGTTTGTAATAGATATAGTGTGTTTTATGGGCTGTATATGGGTCAAATGACACAATAAGGCTTTATTAACACATGATAATGTACACACTTTAAATAAGGTTAAAGGTCGACTTTGACAATGATTGAAAGCATCACTAGCTCCTATATCACAGCTTTTTTATTGGGTTTATTCAGCACGGTTCATTGCATTGCAATGTGTGGCTCTATAATCGGCGCATTGACACTTAGCTTGCCTACAGAAGTAAGGGAAAACCCTCGAAAAATGTTTCCTTATGTCTTTAACTATAATCTAGGTCGGTTAATTAGTTATGGCTTTGCTGGCGCTGTTGTGGGTCTTCTTAGCTCACCTTTAACTGCATTTGATGCTCATTCTGTATTACGTCTTTTGTCCGTAATTGTCATGATCGGAATGGGGCTTTATTTGGCTGGTTGGTTTCCTAAATTTGCACGCATGGAAAGAATGGGGGGCCCTATCTGGAAATTTTTACAACCTATCGGCCAGAAACTATTACCTGTTAAAACGCATTCGCAGGCATTCTTTTTAGGCATGGTATGGGGCTGGCTACCTTGTGGACTTGTGTATGCAGGTTTAGCTGTTGCAGCTACTGCAGGCGATCCGGTTAATGGTGCATTGGTTATGTTAGCTTTCGGTGCAGGCACATTACCTGCTGTGATGGGAGCTGGTTTATTCTCTGGTTTCTTGGCTTCATTAGCACGTATAAAGAATTTACGAAAAATAGCTGGGATTTCGATTATTGTCATGGCCTTAGTCACTGCTTTTTGGCCAATGGATCACAGTGGTGGTCATGACCATTCCGTTAATCATGTTGATATGACTCCTGAAGAAATGGAAGGATTAAATATTTCTCATGAAGGCATGGATCACTCCACAATGAATCACGAAGATATGGTCATGGAGTAAATAATGAAAAAAATATTAGGCTCTTCACCACAAATTACTCACCTTTTACGTACACTGCCGATGATCGCTGCGAGCGATGTCAGTGTATTGATTTATGGTGAGACAGGTACGGGAAAAGAATTATTAGCCCAGGCCCTACATTCTGAAAGTAGTAGAAAAGATAAACCTTTAATCACTATTAACTGTGCAGCATTACAAGCTGATGGTGTCGAATTAGATTTATTTGGTCGATGTGATGCAGAGGGTAAGGTGATTCATCAGGGGCGATTCTTGGCTGCTGATGGTGGCACAGTGTTTCTCGATGAGGTGAATGCTTTACCACTTTCTATTCAAGCAAAGGTACTACGTTTTCTTGAGGCGGGAGAGTGTCAGCTACAGGGAAGCCATAAACTACATGTATCAAATGTACGTATTTTGGCGGCAACAGGCACCAACTTGCAGGAAGAAGTTGGTAGTGGCCGTTTTCGTGCAGATTTGTTTTATCGCTTACAAGTCGTGCCGATTACCATGCCGCCATTACGAGAACGAAGTGAAGATATCACCTTATTATTACGCTATTTCGGGCGTGAATTTGCAGGTAAGAATGCAGTCATACGTTATTCAAAAGAAGCTGAGCATTGCTTGTTCACTTATGCGTGGCCCGGTAATGTGCGAGAGTTAATGAATTTTGTGCAAAGAATGGCTTTGTTAAGTCCGGGTAAATTACTTCAGCCTGATGACTTGCCCCATGAAATGATGCCAGAAGTTGCAGCAAGCCAACATATGTTTGCTTTGCCGCCAACAGGCATTAAATTAGCCCAAGTAGAATTAGACCTTATTGAGCAAGCACTAGAGATGGCATCAGGCAACCGATCAAAAGCTGCGAGACTATTAGGCATTAGTAGAGATACGCTTCTCTACCGCATGCAGAAATATGATTTATAATCTCAGCACACTATAAAAAGGTTGCTGGGAAATGAAACAATACTTAGATCTTTGCCAACGTATCATTGATGATGGCACATGGATTGAAAATGAACGCACGGGCAAACGTTGCCTGACTGTAGTTAATGCTGACTTGAGTTACGACGTTGCCAATAATAAATTCCCGATAATCACTACTCGTAAAAGCTATTGGAAGTCAGCTATTGCTGAAATTCTTGGCTATATTCGTGGTTATGATAATGCCGCAGACTTTCGAGCCCTAGGTACCAAAACATGGGACGCTAACTCTAATGAAAACCAAGTATGGCTCAATAGTCCCCACCGTAAAGGTGAGGATGATATGGGCCGAGTTTATGGTGTACAAGGCCGTGGATGGAAAAAACCTGATGGTTCAACCTTAGATCAGCTAAAGAAAATTGTAGATGATTTATCGCGTGGCATTGATGACCGTGGTGAAATTCTAACCTTTTATAATCCAGGCGAATTTGAAATGGGGTGTCTGCGTCCTTGCATGCATACGCACACTTTCTCGTTGCTCAATGACACGCTGTATTTAACTTCATACCAACGTTCATGTGATGTGCCTCTGGGCTTAAATTTTAATCAAATTCAAGTGTTCTTCTTATTGCAGGTTATTGCTCAGATAACGGGTCATAAGGCAGGCATGGCATATCATAAGATAGTAAATGCTCACATTTATGAAGACCAGCTTGAATTAATGCGTGATGTGCAATTAAAACGTACTCCTTTTGAATCACCGCAACTTATCATTAACCCAGATATTAAAACATTAGAAGATTTAGAAACATGGGTCAGCTTAGATGACTTTGAAGTGGTAGGATATCAATGTCATGAGCCGATAAAATATCCGTTCTCGGTATAAAGGAGGTTACAAATGGCAAAACCATTACTTATTGTATGGCAGAATGATTTTTTGCAAGATGAACCGATTATTGATGAACAACACCGTGGTGTATTAGCAAGCATTAATTCACTGCATTATTTTCTGCAGCAAGGACAAGGCTTGGAAGTATTAATACCAACCATCAAGATTTGCATGAGCTATATGATGTTTCATGGCAGTACAGAAGAAGGAATTTTGCGAGCCGCAAATTATTCTGACATCGATTCATTTGTCGCAGGTTATAAGAAAGATGTTGCCAAGTTTGAAGAGGTCTGTAAAAGTGCAATGCTTCATCACGAGCCAGAAGAGGTCTTACTCTTTTTAAAAAAATGGTGGCAACAGCATATGGAGTTGCATAAAGAAATCACACCATTATTCGAAGAGTGTAAAGGGCAATTCTGTCGACTTGACTTAAAAAACTAGAAGTATGTAGAAAAAGCTTCAGCCACTATATATTTAAGCTTGGGTTAATAATTGAATGATTCAATGTAAGTAATTCATAAAATTTAAGGAGTTCAATATGAGCATGGCAACCGAAAAATTAACCGCATACCCTGTTTGGGATAGAACTGTACGCATTTTTCATTGGCTAAATGTTCTGTGTGTATTGGCTCTAATTGCGATTGGTACTGTAATACTCAATGCTAAAGGCTTAGGCGTTAGTACAGATGGAAAAATTGCCCTGAAAACTATTCATGTTTATGTCGGTTATGTGTTTGCGATTAATTTAGCATGGCGAATTTTATGGGGCTTTGTTGGTAGTCGTTTTTCACGGTGGAAAATGGTCTTACCTTTTGGCAGGGAATATAGAACGCAATTAAAAGCACATTTTGCAGGCGCAAAAGCCAATAAACCTGTTGGTTTTTTAGGGCATAACCCCATTGCACGACTCATGGTAGCGTTATTGTTTTTATTATTGTCACTTCAAGCGATAACTGGGCTGGTATTAGCAGGTACCGATGTGTATATGCCGCCATTTGGTAATACGTTTAAAGAAATGATCGCAACAGATGCCAGCACAGTTGAGCTAGTAAAACCCTATTCAAAAGAAGGGGTAGATGATACTGCTTATAAAGAGATGCGAGATGTGAGAAAGCCTTTCATTACCTTACATTATTATGTATTTTACATCCTGTTAGCCGCCGTTATTCTTCATTTACTAGGCGTTTTATTTTCTGAGATTCGGGAACGTAATGGTCTGGTTTCAGCCATGATTACTGGTAAGAAAGTGTTCGCAGAAAAACCGTTTGATGTGGAATAAATATTAAGGTTTCAAACTATTAAATGAGGGTGGCTATACCGTGCCCTCATTAATACTGTAATGTCTTCTTAATATAACTTGCCTTTTTAGCTCATTACTCTACGCTAGGCTCCCTACGTTTTGTCATTTATCCTCGATAGTTGGCTCAGCGCCTCACTATTAAGGCCAGCCTAATGACAAAGCTCCGCTTAAGTTACCAAACCATTGAGTTTGGAAAAACAGACATCCACCTGTGTACCTTACGAGACAAACAAGAGTTTTACGATCCCGAACAGATCGCTGAAAAACTTGGTATCTCCTCATCATTTTGGTCATTATTTGGTGTGGTTTGGCCATCAAGTCTTGTTCTTGCTCATTTTATGAATGACTTTGACACTGACTCCAAACGAATTTTAGAAGTTGGCTGTGGTATTGGATTATCCAGTTTATTACTAAACAAACAACATGCTGATATCACGGCAACGGATTACCACCCAGAAGTGGGTGCATTTTTAGAGAGAAATGTACTACTCAACCAAGATGCTGATATTACTTTTGAACAAGTTGACTGGGCGGCTAAAAAGGATCAGCTGGGTTTATTTGATCTGATCATAGGTAGCGATTTGTTGTATGAAGATCAACATATTGAATTACTTGCGCACTTTATAGAAAAGCACTCAAAACCAAGCTGTGAAGTGATTATTGTTGATCCAAAACGAGGTAGAAAAAATAAGCTCAGTGCTCGAATGGTCGAGTTTGGCTTCACCTCATCAGAGCAAAAACCACTGAATACTGATGACTATTTAGATCAAGAGTTTAAGGGGCATATTCTTACATTTAAACGTTCGGCCTGAACTGCTTATTAAGATAATTTAACTCAAATTTACTTTTATGCTTCAAACTTTTACGCTGCCGCTGGGCGTTCATTTCTTTTGCTTTGCCAACCAAAGACAAATATGTAGGAACATATTTGAAGCGCAGAGCGACCCCGTAGGGGTGAAATACATGGATGTATTTCATTCTAAGGCAACCCTTATCGCCTTACGTCCAAAAACTAAGCCATTTGTTGGGCGTGGACGAAAACTCGCTTCGCTCAAACACTCGTCCACTCAATCCCAACAAATAACTTACTTTTTGGCGGCGATAACATGGGGCTATGGGGATAAACTGAACTTTCTAAAGTACCCAAGGTGCCCTTGATGCGAAGCTGAGCATCGGAAATATGGCTGGATAAGCACTTCGGGTGTTTGAGCGTAGCGAGTTTCCGAAGTGCCCAGTCATATTGAGAAGCGGAGGGAACCCGCTAGGGCAAGCATGGGCTGGCCTTTTTTGGTTCGTTTTTTGGCCACGCAAAAAATGAACATTAAGAGTTAAATTAAACAAGAATTTTAAGGAATACTTCCTATAGAAATAGACTGCTTTTTTAGTCACTCTTACCATTGTTAAGAATTAAGGTGTGATGATTATTTGTTCACTTTTTTAATTTTATAGAAATGAATTCTGAGACAAAAAATATGAAACTGTGGCTTATGATTAGTGAAAACAAAATGCATCACTCACTTTTAATTGCGGCAATATCTCTGCTGTGTTTGTTTTATTTAACTGGCTCAAGCAACCCAGCTATTAAGTGGACATTGGTTTTGAACTTTTCAGTGGCTACTTTTTTAGCTTTTTATAAGTTGAAATGGGCTAAATATTGTTTTTATATTGCGGCTTCTGTATCTATTGTAGTCGGAGTATATGTTGTTTGTTCATTAGCGATAATGGCTCCATATATTATGCTCGCATCTATGCAAGTGGAACTGCTAGCTATCAACATGTCGTTCGCTTTGTTTTATTATGCCATTGCTACGTTAGCTGGCCTCTTTTCTCACTCTCAAGCAGGCTCAAGTAAGCGGTTGATGATATATGC
>CALCCU010000264.1 GCA_937900515.1 uncultured Gammaproteobacteria bacterium
GCCACCATTAAATTAATGGCCATATCAGGAAAAACATCAGGATGTTTACTCATAGCTGCAGATAGAGCAGAGCCACTCTCAATATCTTTAAGTAATAATTTACAAGTAAGCCTTAAGCGCCCACTTGATACCTGTGCATTAGCTAAGGCGAGTGATTCTGTGACCGAGAGCCCCGCACGCAACATAAAAGCCATCTGACGAAAAAAGAAAATTAAAGCAGACTGCGAGACTGATCGCTGTGATGCTAACCAGTCCGAGAAATTATCCTGCCCTAAAAAGCCAGAGTTACCACCAACAGTCTTAATTTCTAATACACGTAAACTACGGTCTCGGAGCAATTGCTGAGCCTCAGCCAAATCACTTGCTTGTTGCTTACCAGATAACTCATTACCCGATGAAGTCAACGCTGTGTATGCAAACATCGGCATAATTAATTCACCACCATATCAGTGGTTTTCATAATTGCTACGTCCTTAACTTCTGCCAATGTGGTCATTCCAGCAATGACCTTTTCACAACCGTCTTGCCACATAAACTTGAGATTACCCGATTGTGATGCTGCAGATTCTATTGCTTCTTCTGTGCCGCCTTGTGCGACTAGTCGCGCTAGACTCTCATCAAACCACAAGGTTTCAAATAAACCTAAGCGTCCTTTAAACCCAGTGCCTTGGCAACTAGCACACCCCTTGGAGTCATATAAAGTTAAAGCCTGATCGGGACAATTCAATGCGATTAATTCATCTTGCGTGGCAGGACGAGCTTGTCGACATTGCTGACATAAGCGACGTACTAAGCGTTGCGCTATAACTGCAGTCATTGTTGAGCCAATTAAAAAGGCTTCACAACCGATATCAATTAAACGTGTGACTGCACTAACCGCATTATTAGTATGGAGAGTTGAAAAGACTAAATGCCCAGTCATGGCAGATTTAACAGACACATCAGCCGTTTCATGATCCCTGATCTCACCCACCATCAACACATCAGGATCATGTCGTAACAGTGAACGTAAAGCATCAGCAAAGCTAATCTTATGACCTGTTTGTATTTGTGAAATGCCTTCGATAACGTACTCAATAGGGTTCTCAACCGTCATAATATTGATATCAGGCTGATTAATTTCTTCTAATGCCGCACATAAGGTTGTCGATTTACCACTACCAGTAGGGCCCGTCAGCAAAATCATGCCATAGGGATTTTTAATAGCTTGTCTAAAACGTTCTAAATCATCATTAAGCATACCTAAGTCAGTCAAGGTAATACCTGTTGATTGCTGTCCTAATAAACGCATGGTAATACGCTCGCCTAAACGAGTCGGTGCGGTTGCAACCCGAATATTAAACTCAGCATTAATGGGAGAAACTAATTTATAAGAGCAGCCCCCATCTTGAGGTTGACGTTGTTCAGCAATATCAAGGTTTGCCAATACTTTAACGCGAGAAACCAAGCCAGCAGCAACGCTGGCATCAGCATCAACAGGGTAGTCACGCAACTTACCATCAATACGTAATCGTACGCGTAAGCCCTCTTCTTCTACTACAAGGTGAATATCAGATGCTTTATTGAGATAGGCTTCTTTTATGATCTCGTCTAATAAATTAACAAGATC
>CALCCU010000265.1 GCA_937900515.1 uncultured Gammaproteobacteria bacterium
GATGAGTTTGAACGTTTATTACGATAAAGATTGTAACTTAGATATCATTAAAGGTATGAAAGTTACTATCGTCGGTTATGGCTCTCAAGGGCATGCACATGCATGTAACTTGAAAGATTCTGGCGTTGATGTAACTGTTGCATTACGTCCAGGTTCATCTTCTATTGCTAAAGCAGAAGCTCATGGCTTAAAAGTTACTGACACGCCAACTGCTGTTGCTGGTGCTGACTTAGTAATGGTTTTAACTCCTGATGAGTTCCAATCTCAACTATATAAAGAAGAAATTGAACCAAACTTGAAAAAAGGTGCTGTCTTAGCCTTTGCTCATGGTTTTGCAATTATCTACAAGCAAGTTAATCCTCGTCCAGATTTAGACGTAATCATGATTGCTCCTAAAGCACCAGGCCACACAGTACGTAGTGAATTTGTTAAAGGTGGTGGTATCCCTGATTTAATCGCTATTGAGCAAGATGCTTCAGGTAAAGCGAAAGAAATCGCATTATCTTATGCTTCTGGTGTGGGTGGTGGTCGTACAGGTATCATTGAAACTACGTTCCGCGATGAAACAGAAACTGACTTATTCGGTGAACAAGCTGTTTTATGTGGTGGTGCAGTTGAATTAGTTAAAGCAGGTTTTGAAACATTAACAGAAGCAGGTTATGCTCCTGAAATGGCTTACTTCGAATGTTTGCACGAATTGAAATTGATTGTAGATCTTATGTATGAAGGCGGTATCGCTAACATGAACTATTCAATCTCTAACAATGCTGAATACGGTGAGTATGTAACTGGCCCTAAAGTTATCAACGAAGAAAGTCGTTGGGCAATGCGTGAAGCATTGAAAAACATTCAAGAAGGTAAATACGCAAAACAATTTATCCTTGAAGGTCAAACTGGTTACCCAGAAATGACATCAATGCGTCATATCAATGCAGAGCACCCAATTGAAAAGACAGGTGCTAAGTTACGTGAAATGATGCCTTGGATCCAAAAAATTGTTGATAAAGACAAAAACTAATTAGTCTTTAAAAATAAATCAAAAAAGGGACACATGGTTCACCATGTGTCCCTTTTTTATTGGTACGAAGAAATTTAACACTGCTTGTTACTGCGTATGTTTAAATTGCTTTGCTAAGGCACCATGGAAAAGAGAGTTGTTTTTCTCGCTTCTAGGATCTATCGAGGAATATGAAATCTCACTGCCTGAGTTAATCAAAATATTTTGTTTTACGCCTTGTTGAGCAAGTACTGCATGTGAGAGTGAATTGAATTGCTGATTAATATGAGCATCACTGGGAATAGTTGATGTCATTACTGATGGCTCACTAGTCGTCGCTTTAGCCTGTTTTTCTAAAACAGCATTAAACAATGAGGGGGTATCTGAGGCCTGTGAAGCTGGTGCGACTAAAATAAATGTAGATAATAAACCTAATATTGATACATGCATAAAATTTTTCTTCATTGTCGTATTCCTTCAGAGCTAACGTATAAGTCTTAATATTATTTATATGCAACTAGACATCCACAGAGCTAGAAAGTTACAAATAAAGTTAAACTACTTACCCTGATTTGATATATCGATAATAGATATATTGCATTTGTATCTCTCAGTCTATGTTTGATTTCTGGTATCATTCATCACTTATAAGTGAGATATTCAATAGGGTGAATTAATACAGTATGGACAGTGAGAAACAGCAACGACGTGGTATTTACTTATTACCCAACCTATTTACCACTGCCGGCTTGTTTGCGGGATTTTATGCGATTGTTGCTGCCATAAGAGGTGACTTTGAGCCAGCAGCTACAGCTATCTTTATCGCGATGGTCATGGATGGCTTAGATGGTCGTATAGCACGTATGACAAATACTCAAAGTGCATTTGGAGCTGAGTATGACAGTCTTGCTGATATGGTGTCGTTTGGTTTAGCGCCAGCGTTAGTTATTTTTCTTTGTGCACTTCTTGATATGGGAAAAATGGGTTGGATGGTTGCATTCATATATGCTGCCTGCGGAGCATTACGCCTTGCACGCTTTAATACACAAATAGGCAATCAAGATAAACGCTACTTCCAGGGCCTACCTAGTCCTGCTGCTGCTGCCTGCTTAGCTGGCTGGGTATGGACAGGCACAAGCAATGGGTTCGACCCAGTATTGATGACATCAGTTGCTGTTCCTCTTACATTCCTTTGTGGTGTTTTGATGGTAAGTACAGTCCGTTACCATAGCTTTAAAGACTTAGATTTACATGGCAAAGTACCTTTTATAGTGATGTTGGTATTAGTGTTGGTTTTCGCACTGGTAGCAACCGATCCTCCGCTAGTCTTATTTGGTGGATTTATGCTTTATGCTATCTCAGGCCCCGTTCTGACATTAATACAGATTCGCAAACGTCGAACAGTACGTCAGTACGATAATAAATAAGATGCTTGGCAATAGAGACGTTTCAGCCTAAAATTACATCTATGTAAACAGTAATTATTCAAACATTCTGCATATATGACTAAATCAAGCCCTTACCATAGTTGCCAGAATATTTGAGGATTATTCACATAACCTGCTACGACTGCTTCAGAGAGTTTAGACTTAGCAACCTATCAGTGTAATAACTGAACCCTTAATAGTTTTATATCTAGTCTGCGTAAACGGAGCAGGAATAT
>CALCCU010000266.1 GCA_937900515.1 uncultured Gammaproteobacteria bacterium
ATTTGCTGGTAAACTAACGTCAGTACCAGTTGGAGAGGGTGGCACACTAGATGGCTCTGCTGCTCAAGAAGCTTTGGATTTACAAAGCCATTCAATGACCATTAACGAGTCACGTTATGCTGTCTTGAATCCTAACTATGGAATCGAGCAACAACGTACTAATGTTAATTTTGAGTCAACTTCAAGAGATTTATTAGCTAAACGTGCTCCTGAATTACTTGATACATCATTCTTTTATCAAGCTGGTGGTTCAAACCCTACATCATTTACAATCAACGGCACGACTTACGCTTCTGCTGCTGATAAACTGCATGTACAGGGTCACAACACTCCAACAGCACCAACTACTAATCGTATTGTACGCGCTGCATCTGCGGCTACTGACCAAGCACTAACTTCATCTGATACAATGACTTTAGATTTGATTGACAATGCTTTGGAACTAAACCAAGCATCTGACCAGCCTATCGAGCCATTCGCTGATGGAACTTTTGATTTGTTCTTGTCACCTTATGACATTACAAACCTTAAACGTGATACGTCTAGTGCTATCCAATGGTTT
Organism: uncultured Gammaproteobacteria bacterium; assembly: GCA_937900515.1. Taxonomy (GTDB): domain Bacteria; phylum Pseudomonadota; class Gammaproteobacteria; order Nitrosococcales; family Methylophagaceae. The sequence continues at coordinate 563 of CALCCU010000266.1, forward strand.
AATATTGAGCTTGCGCGTCTACAAGGCGGCATGAGCAATTCTATTGAGGATATGTACAAAAATGGTATGCGTTGTGTTGGTAAGTATGCCAACGTTATGATATACGAAGCTCCTCGCGTGGCTTATGGCTTAAACTCTTCTTCAAGCGCGGTTATTACAACTGTACGTAGAAACGTGCTACTGGGACGCAACGCCTTATCTTTCGCATCGCCTTATGGTGGCCGTATTACAGATACAGACGTTCCTTTCAAATATCGTGAGCAACTAAAAGACCACGATAAGTATAAATCAATCAGTGCTGAGTTACTTTACGGTATGAAAAAAATGTCTCCTTCTAATAAAGAAGATATTGGTGTCATCGTGATTGTAACATACGCAGCATCACACGCATAGGAGGTTATTATGACGACTAATACATTCGTGGCGGTAGCCAGTGGCTATCAAAACAGTTCTACAGATTATTTACAAGCTCCATGCAACCGCAATGGCTCAGTTCAACAGGTGATCGGCACAACCACTTTACCTACTGCCACGGCAGCGGGCGCTTTGGCTGGTCTTGTTCCT
>CALCCU010000267.1 GCA_937900515.1 uncultured Gammaproteobacteria bacterium
AATGGGATTCGAGCGCCAGCCCATCTATCCCGCTCTAAAAATGCATTACTTACAGATAAGTAGTTTGCAGCTTGTTTGGTATTTAATAATTGTGATGACATTACTTTTTCCTTGATTCTGTTTTGAGATAAGAATTAAAGAAAAGAGCAGTGTTGAAAATAGCATCTACGCGTAGAGATATATCACATACACGTAGACGCTATACGTTTACAGCTAGCTGTACGGATTAAAAGGCGTATTATTTAGAAACTTATTAAGATGATTTATTAATGTGCGACAAGCATTTCTAATGTCTAATGTCGAACAGACTACCTTTTGCTGTTGCTCTGGAAGGCTTCGATAGAATTTTCTAGCAAGCTCTGACTTATTGGTTTTGTCTTGAGAATCAAAATAAAACTCAACGAAAAGGTTTTTTAAGTTATTTAAAGGCTGATGTCTTTTCAATACTGCTTGTTGTGCTTGCTTGGAAATTTTGTCCTTAAGTAGCCCCTGTGTTGGAGTGTTTCCTTGAACTAATGACTCACCAAAACAGATGGTTTCAGATATACTTAAAAGAGTACGAATTCTTGTGTTAACGATGACTTCTTCCCAGTTTTCTATATGTGGTGGTGGCTCTGCCATTTCTTCAAAGAACCAGTCATTTTGTATGATGTAATGATTTGTTTCCATTAGTGCTAGAACCCCAAAATATTGCGGCCATGAAAAAGAGTCTTCAGAACTGAGCTCAAGAGTATTAATATTAAGGTAAATCTTTTTTGCAAAACTAATTGGTTCATCATCATCGGGTTCACCATAAACGGCATCACCATTTTCATCTTGTCCAATGATCTGATATTCAGGAAATAGAGAAAAAATCATACCTTGCACTGTATAACGTTTTTCATTGAGTATTGATACTGATTCTGGTTCGATATCTAGTAATGAAACAGCTCTACTCATTAGGTGATCAAAAAACTGAGTATGGTATTTACTTTGAGTGTTTCCAAAATAAATGGGGGATAAATCACTGCTGAAGCTAAATAACATTATGGAGGTCCTTTTCAGTATTAATGTGTTCTGAAATAAAGCTAGATATTTTTTGCATTGGTTCTCTTAACCTTTCTACATCTATAACAATATAACCTGCTGTAACGTCCCTAGGATCTTTGTGATTAAGTAATTGTTTTAAAGCGTAGGCAGGAATATCCAAGCTTTCAGCAATCGTTATAAATGTTCTTCTTAAATCATGTAGGGTAAAGCTAACACCTGATAGCTCACCGACTTTAAGCAATGATTTTTGTGGGTCAATTATGTGACCTGTTGCTGAATCACTAGGAAATACAAAATTACTTTCTCTATTTTCATGTCGTTTCAATAATAACGATTCTAAATACTCTGAAAGCGGTAATGTGTGAGGTTGACCATTTTTAGTATCTTGAATGGTAAATGTCTGGTCTGAGAAATCAACGTCATCCCAACGGAGTTGGGCCCCTTCTGATCTTCTCAGTCCAGTAAATAGAAGGAAGTAGAGGTAGTCCCTAGTTGTTTCATTATTGAGTTGAAGTGTTGCTTGATACCAAGGCGATAATTGATGAGCCTTAATAAGTGATTGCCGTTTTTCAACTTTAAACCATGCTCGGTTTTGGCTTAGACGTTCAACAGGGTTAATCAATATAATGGGGTTGCCTTTGGCATCTTCAAATTTATTGCGAGCATGATTGATAATTGCACGAAGTACACGCATTGAATTATTTGCTCGGGCTTTACTTTTTTTGCCTCGTTCACGATGTCGGTTCTCAACCATATCTTTAGAGATATCGGTTATCGGTCGTGAAAGCCAGTCCTCAAAGGCCCATTTGATGACACGATTATAGTCTTTGATGGTCGTTGGCTTGAGATCCTTACGAGTTTTAAGATAATCATCATAGGTCTCTTGCAAAGAAAGTGAGCGAATATTTTTTTCTTTTTTCTCTGCAATAGGATCTGAACCCGTAGCCACTTTCCCTAAGACCTTCATAGCTTCTTTTTTGGCTTGTTCAACGGTCAAATTGCCATAGCGACCAAGGGTGATCCTTTTGACCTTGCCATTAATGCGTTTTTCTACAATGAATGATTTAGCCCCTCCACTGGTCACACGAAGACCAAACCCCACAATTGCGGAGTCTCTATAGAACTTCTGTGTAGACGCACCTGTGCTAGAGAGGGCTGGAATTTCAACTTTATCAACGAACGATTTACTAATACGCATACATTCCCCATGTGTCTACATGAGGAATTATGATATTGTTTCAATAAGTTAGAAGCTGTTT
>CALCCU010000268.1 GCA_937900515.1 uncultured Gammaproteobacteria bacterium
ACTCTCTCCAGTGCTTAACCGAAGATTGCGCCTTTAGCCCATTTAAAGACCAGAGCAACACCGGCTAGACCGATGATTGCACCACCAACGGCAGTAATAGCAGCAGTTCCGTCAGTAGTAATTGCTGTAGTTGCAGCAGTAACATCAATTACAGCGAAAGCTGGTGATGTCATTGCTAAAGCAGATGCACCCACAAGGGCGACTTTTTGGTAAAGTTTCATGAGTTGTTTCCTCGTATTGAGTTAAGAATTTGCCTAAAAACATAGGCAAGAGTGAAAAGCAAAATAATACCGCCAATAAGTTCATTGACGGCAGGGTCATCAACGGGAAGCGAAAGCACCCCGCCTGATGATTGGTTGATAACCTGGTCATATTCGACAGGGTCAAGCAATATGTAATCGCAGGGACTAGTAACGATGACTAAGTCCCCTTGATTGTCAGTTGTAACGCAGACGCTCATTACTGTTTTACTGGTATTAATGTAAGAAAGCGTGAAAAGTTAAGCGCGTCGTATTGGCCTATGTATGTAGATTTAGCCACGTCTAATAAGTAAAAACCTTGAGCGTATGCCTTTTGAGGTGACTCAATAGACAGTTGTACGCTAGATGGGTATTTAGCACCCTCTTTATGCAGATAAGCTTCTTGGAAGTGCATATCCCCGTTTTGGGTGTGTCGTGTTTGTGCATCGCTTGTAACTTCAATTCTCATATCAGTGTCCTTGTTAGGTTGTCATCATGTATATCGGGAAATAGCCGTCAGCTTCCCAATAGTCTTGGTAGTTTTTTGTTGTTAGGCCGGATAATAGTTTGTGCATCGCCCAGAACACAGGGATACCTAGAGCCATCCAGCCAGAGACGCTAGGCGGTAATTCAATATTCGTTGAGGAATAGCGTTTTTGATTAAAGTCGACGCTTTCTGATTTTGTTACGTATTTGGCTAAGTAGTTAGCAATCCTTTTAGGATTCCAGCTTTTTTTATCTATGACACGAGGCGAAGTAATATCAATATTTCCATTGTTTTGGCCTATTACTTTCTGCCATAAACGCCTAACAGTATTGGCGTGGTAATAGCCTTTAATTGCTAAATGAAAATGTACCGCGCCGCGTTTTTGATATTCAGGAACGCACACATACTGCCAAGCTTCTTTGTAACGCCACTTCATTAAGCGGCTAAATGCTTTTAAATCTTTCCAAGCTTGTTTTATGTCTGTTTGGTTTTCTCTGTATGTCAGTGTCAACATGCGATCAGCTTGCATCATCATCAATTTATGACGGATTATTTTTTTAGCCCGAAGTTGTGACTTTTTCAGGGTTTCGGGTGTCATTTCTGTTTTTGTTCTGTTCTTGCGAACAGCACCGCCACCGTTTCGAAGTGCATCATCTGACGAGAGTTTTAAGCCGACAATCTCGACTTCCCTATTCGGGAATGTTTTCACATTTAAGTAAAGTGCACTTCCTGATGGTCTGGTATCTTCAACAAGGCTGTAAACATCATTAAGTGATGAAATGTAACCTTCCAAACCTTCAACACTTGACGATTTTTTATCGTCCTCGTGCTTAAGTGTTCCTTTTACAAGTCTAGGCTTCGCGCTACGCGCTTCGCCGTTTTTAGTCTCGTTATAGTTCATGAGGCTTGCTCTCCACGAAGGAAAACAGGTATTTCTTGCTGATGTGCTACTTCAACCAAAATGCCATAGGTAATATTGGCAAATGGTGATGATTCAACCTCGTCATACATACAGTCAGAGAAATCAGTCATTTCTAAAGGTGAATGACGATGTAGAACCGCGATGGATTCTAGGGTTTTGTCTAATAGTGTCGTTTTATAGAGTGGCATAGTCGGTTATGTCCTTATTAGTGCCTGCCAGAGGGGATATAGGACACCGACGTCAAAAAATCCCATGACAGGGCTTTTGCGAGATGATTTTGTCGATGTCTGTATGTCATGGCTAAGGACTATTCCATAGCCAATAGATACTAGTCAATAGCCAATAGATAGTACATAGGCATAGAATAGCTCACAGGCATTGACTAAGGAGTAATTATGAATAGTTACGAATACATCGAAGAAGTAAAGCACAGCAACGGTTTAGAGACAGACTACCAAGTAGCTAAAATGCTTGGATGGAAGGCAAATAAGATTTATCAATACCGTGATGGTCAAAGCATGGATAACGAAGCAGCACGACAAGTTGCGGAGATTTTAAAGATTCCAGTAATGAAAATAATTGCAGATATGGAAGTGCAAAGACAGAAAGATCCAAGCAAGAAAAAAGCATGGAGAATGCTATCCAAAATGACAAAGCAATCAGGAAGGGCATCGGCTAAGTTATTGTTATCACTACCCTTTTTATCATATTTAATAGCTATGATTGTATATTATGTTAAATCATCTTACAAAGAGCAATACGCTTAAAAGGTGTGAGTAATCACATAGAATAATATGGCACACAAGATGCTATACGTCGTGCTTTTGCAATGGATGACAGAAAAGTGACGTTTACGGATGCAAGACACATTGCAAGGATGACTAGATTAGAAGTAATGGATTACCTTCAAATTTCAAAATCCACATTACTAAGATACGAAAAGACTGGCAGAACTCCAAAAGCGGTTATTGAGTGCCTTTTAATGATAGGCGGTCAATGCCCTACCTTCTCAATGAGAAATGATTTTTCTGGGTGGCACTTTGGAAGCGGTTTTCTTTATTCTCCAGAGGGTGACAGATTTACGTCTGGTGATGTCCGTTCGTTGAAACCACTCAGGCACTTAGTCAAAGAGCTGGAATTATCTCAAGCCTCTAAAAAGCAGGTATCTAAGGAGACGCCGAGCAATGTAATACAGTTTCCCTTTAGTAGAGAGGCGGCGAAAATAGCGTAGGTTAGGACGTGGGAACATCATTTCGAGATAAACCCTCAATGATTGCTGTTAATCCAAAAAATGAGGGCATTTTTGAATTGCTGATAGATTTGGTGAAGGATTTATTATTATGGCAATCACCCAGAAGCGCGCAACGCTGTGCGCGCTTGGGGTGATTAGAGGGAGTTAGAGACATAGTTGTTTACTTTTCCATAGGGTTCATCAAGTGGATAAGGTCTCACTACATGCAAAACATTTCTTTTCCGAATATCAAGCCCATAGAGTTTGAACTCAACATTCCAGCCAAGTGCGCGAACCTCAGAAAGCATAAATCTTTCTTTTAGATGCTGCGTGCTGTCATAGGCATCAATTAACGCATGAGTAAACTTTCCATCTTTATCGAGAATATAAGCTGATAGCCTTAGCTTGTATGTATGTGCAATATTATCTAGGTAATCAATCGGTACATACACAGGCTTAACTGCTTTCTGATTATCTTCCTTTATTGTCTTTTTAGATTCTTTAACAACTTGAACCGTTTTAACCTCTTTATCTTTCGCTTGTGCGAATGATGGTTCAGTAAAGAAGCCATACAGATAAGTTAAAGAGTAGAAGATCATTGCTAAAAATAACGGTACACCTATAAGCATATTTTTCTGTTTAAATATGTTTGTCCTATCATCCTCGTAGGCGAACGTGGTGTTTTTTGTGCCGTCCTGATGTGATTTATAAGTACCGAAATATTTAGGATCATAAACACCACCGCCAGAAGCAATCTTTTGAAACTTTTCAGGTGATTGCGCCTCGTATGCTGTCCATTTATATTCATTTGGTTTACCGATAGCCGTCTTTTTAGTGAACATGATTTTTCGCTGGGTGCGTCTACGCCAAAGGGGTGCAACGTCATTAAAAGATTGCCCCATCAAAACAATATCGTGCCCATGATGTCCATGCTCGGCGACATACTTAATCGTGTCTTTTGGTAGTGTTTGCCTTCCAGATGGATAGTAGTTTTGTATTTCATCAATACAAATCATTGCATCTTTTGGTACTACATCTTGAAGTTTATAAACATCTTCATCGCTTAGTTGATGAATTAACGCCTGACATTCATGTAATGACATTTCAAGTAATAGCGAAATCTTTTCACAGCCCTCATAGAGTCCATTTATATTGCTGTAAACTGGCCGACCTGATTTTAATGAAGGTAGAATGTGTTTGATTACAGCCTCGTAACTTTTACCGCTTCTGGGTAAACCTTCGTGGAATATGATCATATTAGATTACCATTGAAACAGCGTTACAATTTTACGAGTAAATCTAAACAAATAGCCCGCACCTATTAACGCCATTGCAGCCCCGAATCCAGACATAGAAAGAAAGTACAAAATCGAACCATCCAAGCCATTCAACAAAGACTGTGCGCCACCCGTCATAAAAGTCGGTACTGGTATTGCTTCCAGCAATGAAGATACAGCACTCAGTACACCATCCAGCACCAATATAAGAATATCTGCAAAGAAATCGAAAACAGCTTGCAATATAGCTTTTAACCATTCAATCAGATCATTAAATGCATTTTTTAACCAATCAATCATTCTATTGCCACCCTCCATGCAAAAAACCCAGCCATTACAAGAAGAACAGCAGAGATAATAGGCCAGATTGACGTCATAGCACTAGAGCATTGTGCGTCTATGATAATAGCCCCAAATACAGGAACTGTTGCTGTCCAGACTGGACACGTTCCACCTACAGAAACATCAAAAAAACCATTCATTGCAGAGCCTATAGGCGACGCCTCGACTGTTGTTTTAAATTCTGTAAGAACGGTGTCAAACGTTTTGTCTGTCTTTTCGTAGAGTCCTGTTTTATCACTTGCTGTAAACTCGCCAGATCCTTCACAACTTTCTATAAGAGGATTGCACTCTCCTTCGCCCTCACCCGCTCCGATATCTTCCCCAGTTGTCGAATCCCCCGTTGATGTTGAGCTTGTGTCTGTAAGATTTCCAGCGGAGTCATAATTTTTAGTGGTAGATTGCGAGTAATTATTTGTCACATTCGACGTATTATTTGTTGTGATTCCGCCAGTTGATTTATTAATGTATGTGTACTCGCTGCCTTGTGATTCTTTTGTCGTATTTTCAGTTGTTGTCTCAGTTCTAGATCCGTCTGGGTATGTAGTCGTGACTTTATTTTTGGAGTAAATAGATATCGAGCCGTCACTATTCTTTATAGTGATTGAGTTGTCGCCGTTATCAATTACAGTACCCTGCCCCTTAACGTCAGTTTTAGTCTCAGTTTGAGATTCGGTTGTTGTTCCGTCAGGTGCTGTATCTGGCCCCGTTGATGTGTAATCTGTATCAGATGTTGATTGTGTTGTGTCCGTACTAGAATTTGCTGGTATTACTATTGGTATATCCTCAAGTTCTCCAGTGCTTTCAGGTAAAGTTGACGTGTTACCAGTTGCAACATGTCTAGTTCCGCACACAGTGTCAGATGTTGCAAGATCATACCAGCAGTCAGTTACAGAATCTAAACTATACTCACAACCGCCATAATTTGCAGTTATACCCTCACCTATTCCAATAACTAAGCCTTGTGTGTACCTAACTGTACCTTGTGCAGGACATTGAGGTTCTATAACACATTGTCCAGATCCATTGTCAACATATCCAGATGGACAAGAGCCGCTTACTTTAGTAACAGTTGAACTTTGATAAATTGCACCGTTCGAGTTGAACTTATAGCGACACCAATACCTAGTAGAGTCTCTATATTCAGCTTCAACATGCAGACTTGAGGCCACACCTGAATTATATAAAGACCATTGCTGGAAGTCCTTATCGCAAGCGAGTTCTGGTGTTGGATGAGTGCTATTTGTCCAACCTTCCTTCCATAATTCAGATGATTGCGCCGATGATGATACCGCCAACAGCAAAAAGATACTAAACCGCAAAGCACGATTAAGCATTAGAAAAGCCCTGAACACACGCGTGAGCGCATACAATGCCAAATATCAAGAAAAGAGTGTAGAAAATCATATCAGATAACCTTAAAAGACTAAGGGGAGCTTGTACTCCCCTTAACCAATAACAGAGTTTTAGCGGAACCAGCCAATTACTTTGTTATAACCCCAGCGTGCAACACCAGGTAAGATCTTGATAGCTGCGATAGCGGTTAACGCTGCAACAATTGTTGTGGCATCAACTGCCGAAGTGACTGCTGTAAAATCCATGATATGGACTCCTTAAATAATCTGGAATTTAAAGTAAGATGCTTGTCGGCTTCCAGTTGACCGAGAAACAAATTGATTTTTTTTAGTATCTATCGTGATCAGGATTAAACCAGTTCACGACTGCACCGAGTGCCCAGCTAGACAAGTAGCAAATCATTACAAGCCCAAAGCCAAGTTCAAAAGCCGATGCAAGTTCTGTAGATTCAGGTATTTCAAACACGTCAGCAAGAGAGACAGCGTTAGTTGTATATGCTAAATAATCGGCATACTCAGACGCGTCTAATATCGAGTAGTCACAATTAACAGTATCTTCTGCAATTTCGCCGAACTGATTTACCTGAACACAAAGAGCCATGATTATTCAACCAGCGTTATCACAGTACTGCGATTGATTGAATTACGCATAAACGCCTGCTGTAGGTCACGCCGCGCAGGTCGTCTATTGATAGACATAACGACTTTTTTACCTTTCAATGCATTTGCATTTTGCATGAGTCGCTGCATGTCGTCACCAAAGACAGAGACTGTCTCAATGACACTTTCTTTTTCGCCTATTTCGTTTTCGCGCTCTCCAACTTTGATAAAAATATTGTTATTAGTAAAATCCCCATCTTGCGTAGTTGCCGAACCCATGCAAATACCAGAGACAAGAAGCCCAGTGGGTAATGATTTATTTTGTTGTTCGTTTTCACTCATATCGATGTCCTTTTAAGTTGTCATCATGTAAATAGGAAAGTAACCGTCTGCTTCCCAATAGTCTTGATAGTTTTTTGTAGTTAGGCCAGATAGTAATTTATGCATTGCCCAGAACACTGGGATTCCTAGAGCCATCCAGCCAGAGACACTAGGCGGTAATTCAATATTCGTTGAGGAATAG
>CALCCU010000269.1 GCA_937900515.1 uncultured Gammaproteobacteria bacterium
TCTTAGTTACCACGCCGATAAATAATAAACATCATCAACAACGATGATAATTTAATAAAACATATACTAGAGGTGTTACCCATGAGTGAAAAAGGTCTTTTGGCTTCAATTTGCGGCTTTTTCAAAGGTTTATTTTCATCGGATGCTGTGCAAGCGAGTACTCCAGCTGCCAATGCCTCTACAAGTAACGATGGTTTAACAGGTGTTGAACGCTATATCCGTAATAAAGAAGCGACTGCAACACAATTGACAGGTGTAGAACAATACATCCGCAATCAAGCTGCAACACAAATTACTAGCGTTGAACGTTACATCCGCAACCAAGCAACTACACAAATTACGAGCGTTGAGAGTTACATCCGTAACCAAGCAAGCCAAGAAGTAATTACAAGTGTAGAACAATACATTCGCAATAAAGGTTAAACCTAACCTAAATATTGCCGGTAAAAGAATAACGACTGCCATGTGTACGTCGTTATTTTTTATACCCTCCAGGATAAGCAATTTCGATTCGACGATTTTGCCAAATTTTTTAACTTTGAAATAAAAGGTGTTTTCATAAATGGCCAATTTACTTGATCAACTTAAAGAAATGACCGTTGTTGTTGCCGATACAGGTAACATTGCAGCTATCGAGCAATTCACTCCTCGTGATGCAACTACAAACCCATCATTAATCACTGCAGCAGCACAAATGCCTGAATACCAAAGCATTGTTGATGACACTTTAAAAGGTGCTCGTGAAACAGTTGGTGCTGAAGCTCCTGCTTCTGAAGTTGTTACATTGGCGTTTGACCGTCTAGCGGTATCATTCGGCTTGAAGATTCTTGAAATCGTACCGCAACGTGTATCAACTGAAGTTGACGCAAGATTGTCTTACGATACAGATGCAACAATTGAGAAGGGTCGTGACCTTATTGCTCAATACGAAGCAGCTGGTGTATCACGCGAACGTATCTTAATCAAAATCGCTGCAACTTGGGAAGGTATCCAAGCTGCAAAAGTACTTGAAGAAGAAGGTATCCACACAAACCTTACTTTAGTATTTGGTTTACACCAAGCAATCGCTTGTGCTGAGAACGGTATCCAATTAATTTCACCATTCGTTGGTCGTATTCTGGATTGGTACAAAAAAGACACTGGTACTGATTCATATGCACCAGCTGAAGATCCAGGTGTTGTTTCTGTTACTGCAATCTACAACTACTTCAAAAAGTTCGGTTATAAAACTGAAGTTATGGGCGCAAGCTTCCGTAACCTAGGTGAAATCACAGAGTTAGCTGGTGTTGATTTATTAACTATCTCTCCAAACTTACTTGATGAATTACAACAAACTGAAGGCGAATTACCTCGTAAATTGTCTGAAGAACAAGCTGCTGCATCTGATATTGAAAAAATCAACTTAGATAAAGCAACTTTTGAAGCTATGCACGCTGAAGATCGTATGGCTACAGAAAAACTATCTGAAGGTATCGATGGCTTTGCAAAAGCATTAGAAACTTTAGAAGAATTACTTGCTAACCGTTTGGCTGAATTAGAAGCATAATTTAACCAACTGTTAAGCTCAGTAAAATAAATCTGCTCAGCCACTTGGTTGAGCAGATTATTTATCTCAGGTATAGCCGAAATTGACTTTCAGCTTATATCTGAATATAGTGCAAACCCGCGTAATTTAACGTGTAACTAAAAAATAAATTTACTACTTTAGGAGTATGTAACATGGCTGAAATCCAAATGGCTCTAGATTCTCTAGACTTCGACGCAACAATGGCTCTAGCTGAGCAAGTTGCTCCTTACGTTGACATTCTAGAAATCGGTACACCATGTATCAAATATAACGGTCTTAAACTTGTTAAAGCTTTAAGCGCTGCACACCCAGATAAAAAAATCTTAGTTGACCTTAAAACTATGGATGCTGGTGGTTACGAATCAACACCGTTCTTCGAAGCTGGTGGTAACATCACTACTGTATTGGGCGCAGCTGATATGGCTACAATCCAAGGCGTTATCGATGCATCTAAAGCAAACAATGCTGAAGCTCAAATCGATTTAATCGGTGTTGAAGATAAAGCTGCTGTTGCTACAGCTGCTGCTGCAAACGGTGCTCAAATCATCGGTGTTCACACTGGTCTTGACGCTCAAGCTGCAGGTCAAACACCTTTTGCTGACTTAGCATTAATTGCTGGTCTTGGCTTAGATGTTAAAATCTCTGTTGCTGGTGGTATCAACAAAGACACAATCCAAAGTACTGTTCAAGCTGGTGCTAACATTGTTGTTGTTGGTGCGGCTATCTACGGCGCAGATTCTCCAGCAGATTCAGCTAAAGAGCTTCGCGCTTTAGTTGACGCAGCATAAGGAATAAAAAATGCATCGTGATCTACTCTTAAATAAAATCACTAATATCCTTGGTGAAACCAGTGATTCACTAGAAGCAACTTTAGTGTCAATGTGTGATGATGCCAAGCGTATCTTTATTACTGGTGCAGGTCGCTCAAAACTAGTGGGTAACTTCCTAGGAATGAGATTGATGCATAGTGGTTATACTGTTTATGTTCAAGGTGAGATTAGTACACCAAGTATCCGTGAAGGCGATTTATTAATTGTTATCTCGGGTTCAGGTGAAACGACTCAACTTGTTTCATTTACAAATAAAGCTAAATCTGAAGGCGCTAAAGTGGTTTTGATCTGTTCAAAATCTAGCTCGACGATTGGTGACTTAGCTGATCAAACAATTCAAATTGGTAGCGATGATAGTTTTGCTCCTACAAAAGGCATGCCTATGGGTACCATGTTTGAATTATCTACATTGATCTTCTTGGAGTCTATCGTTTCTCATCTAATCCATGAGAAAGGTATTCCAGAAGAAGAAATGAGATACCGTCACGCTAATATGGAATAATCACTTTTCCTAAAAGCTAAATAAAGAGACGAGTAGTCATATGACTACTCGTTTTTTTTTGCCTATTGAAAAGCTTTATAGAGCAATACTCTTCTACCCTGTATAATTACTTCTTTACTACAAATAACAAGATCAATCATGACTGCATCAAAAACACTTTACGATAAACTTTGGGATCAACATATTGTTCGTAGCGATGATGGTACGGCTCTACTTTATATTGATCGTCAACTTGTTCACGAAGTAACCTCTCCGCAAGCTTTTGAGGGTTTACGTCTTGCTAATCGTATTCCTCGACGTTTAGATTCAATTTTAGCAACACCCGATCATAACGTTCCAACAAATAACCGTGATCAAGGTATTGCTGATCCAGTTTCAAGGCTTCAAGTTGAGACACTGGATAAAAACTGTAAAGAATTTGGTGTAACTGAATTTGATCTAAGTGATAAACGCCAAGGTATCGTTCATGTTGTAGGCCCTGAGCAAGGTGCGACACTACCAGGAATGACGGTAGTATGTGGTGACTCTCATACATCAACACATGGTGCTTTTGGTGCTTTAGCTTTTGGTATAGGTACTTCTGAAGTTGAACATGTATTAGCTACACAATGTTTAATCCAAAAGAAAGCCAAAAACATGCTCGTTCGTGTTGATGGTCAAGTTCGTGATGGCGTTACAGCAAAAGATATTGTATTAGCTATCATTGGTAAATTAGGTACGGCTGGCGGAACAGGCTATACCATTGAGTTTGCAGGTGAAGCCATCCAAGCATTAAGCATGGAGGGCCGCATGACTGTATGTAATATGACGATCGAGGCAGGTGCTCGAGCTGGTATTATTGCTGTTGATGACACTACCATTAGTTACCTAAAAGGTCGCCCCTTTGCTCCTGCTGGAGAAAACTGGGATAAAGCAGTTGCTGCATGGTCTGACTTGCATAGTGATGTTGATGCAGAATTTGATCAAACCATCATTCTTCAAGCTAACGAAATTAAGCCACAAGTTACTTGGGGCACATCACCTGAAATGGTTGTAGCAGTTGATGCAAGCGTGCCCAACCCAGCTGATGAAGTTGATGCAGTTAAGCGCAATGGTATGGAAAAAGCACTGACTTATATGGGATTAAAAGGTAACCAGAAAATTACAGATATACAACTTGATCGTGTATTTATAGGTTCTTGTACCAATTCTCGTATTGAAGATTTACGCCAGGCAGCTGCTGCTATCAAAGGTGGCAAAGTGGCGAAAACCTTAAAACAAGCATTAGTGGTTCCTGGCTCAGGTTTAGTAAAACAACAAGCCGAAGAAGAAGGCTTAGATAAAGTCTTTATTGAAGCAGGCTTTGAATGGCGTGATCCTGGTTGCTCAATGTGTTTAGCTATGAATGCCGACCGCTTAGAGGTAGGAGAGCATTGCGCATCGACCTCTAACCGTAACTTTGAAGGTCGCCAAGGTTTAGGTGGGCGTACTCATTTGGTCAGTCCATCTATGGCAGCAGCAGCAGCTATTGCAGGTCACTTTGTCGATGTTAGCCAATAAATGACTTCTATAAACCATATAGTAGTTGATGAACTCCATACGTTACGTGATGTGCTCCGCTGGGCTACATCGCAATTTAATGCTTCCGAACTATTTTATGGTCATGGCAATGCTGATTCATTTAACGATGCATTACAATTAATACTGCATAGCCTGCACTTACCCTCGACAGAGTTTCCTGAATTATTTGCAGATGCTCGCCTCACCACAGCAGAAAAGCAGGCTATTGCTGAACTTATAGAACGCCGTATCAGTGACCGTGTTCCTGTGCCCTACCTTACCCATGAGGCATGGTTTGCTGGCATACCTTTTTATGTCGATGAGCGAGTGTTGATTCCTCGCTCACCATTTGCAGAACTAATAGCCAATCAATTTAGTCCTTGGATTGTCGAACCTGACAATGTCACTCACATTCTCGACTTATGTACTGGCGGCGGTTGTATAGCAATTGCCTGCGCCAATGCATTTCCTACTGCTCAAGTCGATGCAATCGATATTAGTTATGATGCTCTCGATGTCGCAAATATCAATATAGAGAAATTTCAGCTTGAAGGTCAGGTCCAAGCTATTCAATCTGATTTATGGTCTAGCCTAGACAAGCAAACCTATGATCTCATCGTCAGTAATCCACCGTATGTTGGTGCTGATGAAATGGCTACATTACCCGCTGAATATCGCCATGAGCCTGCATCAGCACTTGAAGCAGATGACAATGGCCTCGCATTAGTCGAAGAAATATTACTTCATGCCGCTGACTTTTTATCGCCTCAAGGCTTACTTTTTGTTGAAGTAGGTAATAGTGATTACGCAGTGATGGAAAAATGGCCTGATATCGAGTTTTTATGGCTAGACTTTGAACTCGGGGGACATGGCGTATTTCTACTTGACCGAGCACAATGCATTGAGTTTAATCGTCGCTATAAACAGCCTCAACTCTAAACCAATTCGGTTTCAGTTTCCTCAGATAATTTAATACAATTTCTGCCGGCCATTTTAGCCTGATACATAGCAGCATCAGCTTCTGTATGTAACGTACTAAGATTTGCGTCCATTTCAGGCGTCATAGTTGCGACACCTATACTTAAAGTAATGGCCACATCAGCAGGTTTAAACTGTTTTAATCTCTTTTGTAAGCGCTCCATTAAAGCAACCGCTGTTTTTGAGTCACAACCAGGTAACAGAAATACAAACTCCTCTCCCGCCCAACGTGAAACAATATCTTGCTCTCTCACAAACCGTTTGAACCAAGTGCCCAGTTCAGCTAAAACGGCATTACCTGTTGCAAAGCCTAGTCTTTCGTTAAGATCTTTAAAGTAATCAATATCGATCACAGCCAATGATAGTGACTGATTGTTTCGTTTCACATCACTAAAATATTTACCCGCAAACTCACGTAATGCATGGCGGTTAAAGAGTTGTGTTAGCTCATCTAACATAGCCAAACTATATAAAGAATTTTGTTGCGCTTTAAGCTCTAAAAGCCTTTGATGACTTGTCACATGATTAAATACTCGCTGACGAAGCTCTTCTCGTACAATCGGTTTAGCTATATAGTCATTCACACCTAAATGAAATAGCTCGATTTTTCGCGACATATTACCGAAACCTGAAGCAGCAATAATAGGTACATTACCTACCTCACCTTCTAAACGACGAATTTTCCTTACCAAGGATATTCCGCTCATTAAGCCTTCTACCATAATATCGGTTATAACCAAATCATAGCTATCCGCTTTAAAAGCTTCCCAAGCACCTTCTGCATGGGGATAAGCATCAACATCAAGTCCCATGTCTGTTAGTAAGTCAACGATGATGACCTGTAGCACTCTCGAATCTTCTACCAACAAAACACGTCCGGTTAACTGCCTCCGTTCACGTTCAGAAAAGCGCTTCAAATACGTTTCTAACTCAGAAAGGTCTGTCTTGCAAAAAATATCTGTAGCGCCCGCTAATAGGGCTTGCTTAAGAATTCTAGCGTTATCTTCAGTAGTTAAAATAATGACTGAGGTTAAATCATAACCTGATAAAGAGCGTATTTGACCACAAAACTCACTACCCGCAATATCAGGTAAATCATAACCACAACAGACAAGTCTAAATCGTTCCTTACTGGCGAGTTCAAGGCCTTGCTTACCTGATTCAGCCTCAGTTACTGTATAGCCGACAGCTTCAAGTAACTCTCGAACTTGTTGCCGAAATGATTCAGAACCATCAATGATCAACGCATTCAATGTACGCATAGTATCACCCACCTGTAATCTCTCTTTTCTTTTTATTATTATATTAAATGAGCTTCTAGTTTGAGCTCTGCGCCTGTATTAATAACTGACGTGTAAAGGTAGTTCTTAAATAAAACCCTTTGGGATTAATTTTCTGTTTTGCTCCTGCAGAAGAAATCCCTGTCGCTAGTACTTTACTATTTGCAGCTTTTGGACGAATTTGTAGATACTCTCCCTCTTTCGCCGTTATTTCTGACTGTTCGCCAAGTACAATTCGATCCATTAACTCACTCCAATCCTGAAGGAGCATGGCATCTTGTTCAGCTGTTGGTTGCCACAACCACGCATTACCCACAAAACGATCCGCTAATGCAATGTTTGAATCTGCCTCAATGGGCACCCACAGTACATTTGCCAATTTACGCCTGATCCAACTATTTTGCCAACTTAATTCCCCGGTTTGCTCAAGAGATACTGTGCACACATAGGTAGATTCTTTTGGCTGCCCCAATGCATTAATGGGTAAGGTTTTCATCTCAATGCCTAAGTCTGTAAAGTCAGGCTCTGTCTGGTTGCCCGCATCAGCACCTAAATAGGCTTCTAATAACATCCCAACCCAGCCCTTATTACGCTGTAAATTTTCAGGTACAGACATCCCTAACTCGCTCGCAAGCTGACCGAGGGTTTTACCCGCAAGCAGCTCGCAACGTCGTAATAACTCTTGCTGTGTATTTGGTTTGGAAATTGGCACAGTAAATTTCTTCTCAGTCATATAAGCATGATAACCTAGCAGGCTCTATTATGCTTATGATGATTTGTACGTGAAAGCTCTCTATATTGAAAAATTAACTAAGACCTACCACAATGGCTTCTCTGCTCTTAAAGGGATTGAGTTATCCGTTAATGAAGGTGACTTCTTTGCTCTATTGGGACCTAATGGTGCTGGTAAATCAACAACCATTGGTATTATTACCTCTTTAGTCACCAAAACATCTGGCACAGTAAAGGTCTTTGAAACCGATATTGATGTTGACTCTGAAACAGCCAAATCTCATATTGGTCTTGTACCTCAAGAGTTTAATTTCAATGGCTTTGAAAAAGTTAAACATATACTAATTACTCAAGCGGGTTATTACGGCATGCCCGCTAAACTTGCAGAAGTACGAGCTGATGATTTACTACGTCAATTGGGCTTATGGGAAAAACGCGATACTGCTGCTAGATCACTTTCTGGCGGTATGAAACGCCGCCTAATGATAGCTCGAGCACTTGTTCATAACCCCAAGTTATTAATTTTAGATGAACCTACCGCAGGTGTAGATATTGAGTTACGTCGTTCAATGTGGTTATTTTTAGAAAAAATTAATGCTCAAGGCACAACGATCATTCTAACCACACATTATTTAGAAGAAGCCGAAAATTTATGTCGTAATATCGCCATTATTGATCAAGGTAGGATTGTCGAAAACACTGATATGAAATCCCTACTCAATCGGCTTGATAAGGAAATGTTTATCCTTGATCTTAAGGAACCATTACCAGCGGACTTATCTCTACCCAACATTAATTTTAAGAAAATTGATAACACGACATTAGAAGTTGAAATCAAACGTGGCGAAGGATTAAACACCCTATTTAGCCAGCTGAATGAACACAATATTGAAGTATGCAGTATGAAAAATAAAGCTAACCGACTAGAAGAGCTATTTTTGGCATTAGTAGAAAAATCTGAGGCCAGTTTATGAACACTAGACTAAATCGGAATAAAGTTGCATTTAACACCATCGTCACCCGTGAGGTTCGCCGCTTTCTTCGTATCTGGCCGCAAACATTGCTACCACCAGCAATCACCATGACCCTATACTTCATCATCTTTGGAAACCTAATTGGTTCTCGTATTGGTGAGATGGGTGGCTTTAGCTACATGGAATATATTGCACCAGGCATTATCATGATGTCGGTAATCAATAATGCCTATGCCAATGTCGCATCATCTTTTTATAGCGCTAAATTTCAAAGCCACATTGAAGAGCTTCTGGTTGCGCCAGTTCCTAACTATCTAATTCTTGCTGGTTATGTGGCAGGAGGAACGGCTAGAGGCTTATGTGTTGGACTGATTGTCACTTTGGTATCCTTGTTTTTTACCCACCTTTCAATCCAACATTTAGCGATCACAATCAGTATGGTGGTACTCAGTGCAGTGATGTTTGCCTTAGGTGGTTTTATCAATGCAATCTATGCGAGTAGCTTTGATGAAATTTCAATCATTCCAACTTTTATTTTGACACCTTTAACCTATCTAGGTGGTGTTTTTTATTCGATCAGTTTGTTACCTGATTTTTGGCAAAACGTATCAATGTTCAATCCAATTTTATATATGGTCAATGCCTTCCGCTTTGGTATGTTAGGTACATCAGATATTGCGATTGAAATGGCCTTCGCAATCATCATTATTTGTATTATTAGCCTGAGTAGCTTTGCACTTTATCTACTCAATAAAGGTACTGGCATCAGGAACTAAGGCTAAAGCATCAGTTAACACCCTTAGATCTGCTCCTTTTAAATGAGCATTCTCACTGAGGTGTCTACGCCATGCTTTCGCGCCAGGCCTGCCTTGAAAAAGGCCTAATAAATGACGAGTAATTGATTTTAATGGCCGCCCTTCCGCCATACGTTGTTCTATATAAGGTAGCATCTGTTGAATGACTTCATGCCGCGATAACACCTCACTCTCATCACCAAATATCAACTTATCAACTTCAGCTAGAATATATGGATTATGGTAAGCCTCTCGCCCAATCATCACTCCATCAACATGATTTAAATGCTGTTGTGCATGTTCGAGCGTTTTAATTCCACCATTGATATCAATATGTAAATGTGGAAAGTCTTGTTTTAACTGATAGACACGCTCATATTCTAGCGGCGGAATATCGCGGTTTTCTTTAGGACTTAAGCCCTCTAACCACGCTTTACGCGCATGCATAATAAAGATATTACAACCGCTGCTTGCAACCTCTCCAATGAAATTGCTAACGAACTCATAGCTATCTAACTTATCAATACCTAAGCGTGTTTTTACTGTAACAGGAATATTCACAGCATCAATCATAGCTGCGACACCTTCTGCGACTAGTTCAGGTTCAGCCATTAAACAAGCGCCAAAGCTACCTGATTGAACGCGGTCACTCGGACAGCCTACATTTAAATTAATTTCACTATAACCTGCTTGCTCTCCGTATTGAGCACATTTAGCTAATGCTTCTGGGTCACTTCCTCCTAGCTGTAATGCTACGGGTACATCGCTCATATCATGGTTGAGAAAACGCCCTCTATCACCATGTATCAATGCGCCCGTGGTAATCATTTCGGTATAAAGTAAGCTATGCTTTGAGATAAGCCGTAAGAAATAACGACAATCTCGGTCCGTCCAATCGAGCATAGGTGCAACCGAAAGGCGATGAGCGTTATTTATATCAAGATCTTGAGAAGTCATATTTTGCCGATAAAATTTTAATGTACATTATTTTCTCAAATCCAAGCGTAAAATACCCACTTTTAACTTAAATCAATTCTCATGCAGATAATTCAAGGCGACGGCTTCACCGTTAAAATTGTTAGAAGCCCCCGCCGTAAAAGCCTCGCTATAAAGGTAAATCAAGATGGCGCATCAATTCATATCCCATCAAAATTACCACTACATTTTGCTGAAACGTTTATTAGTAAAAAATCTGCTTGGATAAAAACAAAGTTAAAGCAACAATGCGATCGCGAACCAATCCCAAAACAATTTGTTGACGGTGAATCATTTAGTCTGCTGGGTAAAACATATACGCTCCAACTTACAGATGATATGACCAAGCCAACAATCACATTAACGAACGATACCCTTACTTGCCGAGCCAAATTAGAAACAGCATCTAAAACGGCAATTTCTGCCGCCGTAATTGCGTGGTATAAAAACTATGCGACTGATTACTTATGCCTACGCACTCAACAAATTTCATCTCAAATAAATTTAAATGCCACGTCAGTGACCGTAAAAACATACCGTGCTCGCTGGGGTAGCTGTACCATCCGAGGTGACATTCAACTTAATTGGAAACTAATTCTAGCCCCAGCCGAAATTAGTGATTACGTCATTATTCATGAGCTATGTCATACTCTGCAACACAATCACTCACCGCAATTCTGGCAATTAGTCTCTCAACATTGCCCAAACTATAAGCAAGCCCGTCTTTGGTTAAAAGAAAATGGCCATAGCCTTACTGTAGAGCCGTATAAACCAAACTAGTTAACCCCATTAATGATTTAGGCACGTAACTACATATTTATGGTATAGAATCTGCTTTATTTTCACTAAAATTGATACAACTCAAGGGAACCTTTTTCTTATGGCATTTTGGAACAGTAAACAAGAAATTAGCGAATTAAAACTACAAATCGATGAACGTAATAAGGAAATCAGTGCTCTTAAACAAAAAAATCAAGAAGTTGAACAAAGTAATTCCGAACTTCAACAACAAATAGCGCAACATGAGTCTAAACATAATTGGCAAGTCGCTTTATTTGGCAATTTGAATGCCTTTGGCACAAGCCTAGGTGGCTTCCATCAAAGTCTAGGGCTCATGGCATCAGTTCTAAGTTCTGAGCGCTCTTCAGCTATTGAAGGGGCGGAAACATCAAAAGATGTTAGAGGGCATGTCGAAGCAGTGGCATCAGGCTTAAACAAAATTACAGGTCAACTAGATCAATCAGCCTCACAAGTTAAATCACTACAAGACAATGCCGATAAAATTAGTGGCTTTGTAGAAACCATCAGTAATATTTCAGAACAAACCAACTTATTGGCTCTTAATGCTGCCATTGAAGCGGCTCGAGCAGGTGATCACGGCCGAGGCTTCGCAGTAGTTGCTGATGAAGTAAGAACATTGGCAACTAAGGCAAGAGAAGCCAGCAATCAAATTTCAGATCTTGTTGGCAATATTCAACATGAGACTGAAGGTGCGAGCGATCTCATGAAAGGTGTAACTGGAGATACAACTGAATTTGGTATTCGGGTTGAAACGGTCGTAACCGATATGCATAAGATGCTCGGAATCTCCAATAAAATGGAAACAACGATCACAGCCTCTGCACTGCGTAGTTTTGTAGAAATAGCTAAACTTGATCATATCGTTTGGAAGTTTGAAATTTATCGTGTCATGATGGGACTTTCGCAAAAGCGCTCAGCAGAATTAAGCACTCACAAGCAATGCCGATTAGGGAAATGGTATTTTGATGGTGAAGGGGTTGATTGCTACGCTCAACTTCCTGGTTACCGTGAAATTGCTACACCTCATGAGAAAGTCCATGAGCAAGGTGCTGTCGCACTTGATGCTTTTTATGCCAACGATACAGCTAAATCGCTAGCCGCATTAAACCGCATGGAAATAGCTAGCATGGAGGTACTCGATAACTTAGAACAGATGGTTGATAGCGTAGAAAAGAATCCAGAATTATTGTGTAACGACTAACTCTATATGCACCATATATGAATGTTAACACCTTGTTTTTCGTTCATAAATGTAATAAAGTTACGTATATGAATAAGGAGCGCTGCAACAGGTTTAACCTGCTAGGCTTATTCACCATGATTTATTAAAACCGCGCTCATTATTAATTACTAGTAATAATGAGCGTTGTTTATTCCGTTTGCATCATCTACAGCAAGCAAACCTTGCAACACTCATTATCTAAAACCAATAGTGAGGCATGTTGTTCATGACTAATCGTACTCTTTTTACTTCTGAGTCAGTATCAGAAGGCCACCCAGATAAAGTTGCCGATCAAATTTCTGATGCGGTACTCGACGAAATTCTTCGCCAAGATCCTAATGCTCGCGTTGCTTGTGAAACATTAATTAAAACTGGTGCAGCTATTGTTGCAGGAGAAATCACGACTTCAGCATGGGTAGACTTGGAAGACATCGTTCGTAAAACAATCACTGACATCGGCTATAACAGTTCTGATGTTGGTTTTGATGGCGAGACCTGTGCAGTCATGTCATTAATCGGCAAGCAATCTGTTGATATCGCTCAAGGCGTTGATCGAGCAACTCCAGAAGAGCAAGGTGCTGGCGATCAAGGTTTAATGTTCGGTTATGCCAGTAACGAGACGGATGTATTAATGCCTGCGCCGATTACTTACGCGCATCGCTTAGTAAAACGCCAATCAGAAGTACGTAAAAACGGTACGCTTGCATGGTTACGTCCAGACGCTAAAAGCCAAGTTACCTTTGTGTATGAAGATGGTAAACCAGTTGGTGTTGATGCTGTTGTGCTTTCAACTCAACACAATCCTGAAATCTCTCAAAAAGCGCTTCATGAAGCAGTGATGGAAGAAATCATCAAACCCACATTACCTTCAGAATGGCTAAATAAAGACACGGCTATTCATATCAACCCAACAGGTCAATTCATTATCGGTGGCCCTGTTGGTGATGCGGGTTTAACGGGCCGTAAAATCATTGTTGACACCTACGGTGGCATGGCTCGTCACGGTGGTGGTGCTTTCTCTGGTAAAGATCCATCAAAAGTTGATCGTAGTGCCGCTTATGCAGGTCGTTATGTGGCTAAAAACATTGTTGCAGCAGGCCTTGCTGATCGTTGTGAAATTCAAGTGTCTTACGCCATTGGTGTTGCAGAGCCGACATCAATCAGCGTTGAAACGTTTGGTACAGGAAAAATCGCTGCTGATAAATTAGAAGGCTTAGTTCGCGATCATTTCGATTTACGCCCTGTTGGCTTGGTGAACATGCTTGATTTAATTCGCCCTATTTACCAAGGTACAGCTGCTTACGGACATTTCGGTCGTGAAGAACCTGAGTTTACTTGGGAACGCACTGATTTAGCCGATACATTACGCGATGCAGCGGGCCTGTAATCACGCCACTCATCCATATTCAAAGAATATTTAAATTTAAGGAAACACTATGACTTCTCCAATTGAGAATCTAACACCCGATTATAAAGTTGCAGATATCAGCTTGGCTGAATGGGGCGCGAAAGAAATTAAAATCGCCGAAACTGAAATGCCTGGTTTG
>CALCCU010000270.1 GCA_937900515.1 uncultured Gammaproteobacteria bacterium
CTTCAGGTTTTTTGGGATGTCCATGCTCTTTAAGGTAAGTCGTCGAAGCACAAAAGACACGCCTAACTGCCCCTACTTTTATTGCCTTATAACTAGAATCTTGTAGCTCACCGATTCTAATGGCAACATCAATACCTTCTTCTAACATATTAACCACTCTATCAACAAAAAGTGCATCAACTTGCATTTCGGAATAGTGTTTCAAGTAATCAATGATGCCATCCATTACATAGAGGCGCCCAAATAAAACTGAGGCAGTAATTCTGACAAGTCCACGAGGTACAGCGTTTTTTCCTCTAACCGCATCATCTGCTTCTTCTGATAGCGCTACTATATTTTTGGCATCTTTATAATAGCGATGGCCAGCTTCTGTAATCTGTAGGTGCCGGGTCGTACGTTGTAATAGTTTTACGCCAAGACGCACCTCAAGCTCTGTCACAGCACGACTTACTGCCGGTGGACTAAGCTGTAATTTTCGAGCTGCCCGTGCAAACCCCTCGTTATCTACCACAGCTACAAACACTGTCATCAAATGTAATCGATCCATCTATTATTCCATTTTCTGCAATAGTTATTTAGTCATTTGGCTTATTATCTTATTTTCAATAATACCTAATAATGTCCTCACTGGGTACACAAGCACCAGTTTTATTAAATTAAGAGGAGAACAAAAAATGAGTAGAATCACAACTGTAACAGATGATATTGCTAATATTGAACAAACTGAGCTTTTCACAGCAATTAAATCAAAACTAGGAATTGTGCCTAATTTCCTTCGAATCTTTGCTAACTCTCCTGATGCACTCACAGCATTTCTAGGTTTTTATCATATCGCAGGTAATGGGTCCTTAGATGCAGCTACACGTGAACGAATTGCATTGACCTTAGCACAGAAAAATGAATGTGGTTACTGTTTATCTGCGCATACTGCTATCGGTAGTAAAGCTGGCTTAAACAAGGCCGAAATCAACAGTAATCGTAGTGGTGACAGTCAGGATGCTAAAGCAGCAGTTGCAGTCAAATTTGCAAGATCATTAGTTGATCATATGGGCGAAGTTACAACAGGAGAAATACAAGAGTTGCATGATGCTGGTTTTACAGATGCAGATATTGTAGAAATTATCACTCATACAGGTATTAATATTCTTACAAATATACTCAGTAAAGCTAGCCGCGTTGAGATTGACTTTCCAAGAGTTGATCTAAACCAAGCTGCTTAAATATGCTGATGCCCGGCTTATGGTCGGGCATTTACGCTAAGGATTTTTTATGGCCAGGTCATTTGCAAAAATAGGTTTTACATCTAACGTAAAAAAAGTACAAACCAAAATGGGTAGTAGAGAAAATTACCAGTCTGTTGAGCAAGTCGATACTGATAAGGTAATGTTCACTGATTCAGAAAAACAATTTATCGAGCAACGAGATAGTTTTTACATGGCGACCACTAATGAAAATGATTGGCCGTATATTCAGCATCGAGGTGGACCTAAAGGCTTTCTGAAAGTGCTGAGTGATAACACACTCGGTTTTACTGACTTTAGTGGTAACCGTCAATATCTTACTGTTGGAAACTTACTCGGTAATGACAAAGTTTGCTTATTTCTGATGAGTTACAGTGAACGACGAAGACTCAAAATTTGGGGACGCGTAAAGGTCATTGAAGAGCATAATAATTCTGACCAAATTTCACGACTCGAAGTAACTGACTTTCGAGCCCCAGTTGAACGTGGCTTCGTCATCACTGTTGAAGCACTGGATTGGAACTGTCCTAAATACATCACGCCCCGCTATTCTCATGATGAAGTCGAGAGTTTGCTTGCTGAGCATGTAAAGCAAAACACTCAGCCTAGCAGTTCAAAAGCCTACGCAGGCAAAGGCAAGTTACCAATGATCGTATCAGCAATCAAACAACTTACTAACGATGTGAGAAGTTATGAGTTAAAACATGCTGAAGGCGCTGAGTTGCCTGATTATAAGGCTGGTGCACATATAAGTGTTCCAGTTCAACTCAACGACGGTTCTTATAGCACTCATGCATACTCACTGGTAAGTATGAAGTACCGCCGGCATCATTATCAAATTGCGGTTAAATGTGAAGCTCACGGTGACGGTGGCTCTCTGTCGATTCATAAGCATTGGCAAGTTGGTACTAAAATAAACATTCAAGAGCCTGACAATCATTTTCAATTACATGCTAACAATAAACCAACCATCATCCTTGCAGGGGGTATTGGCATTACACCTATCAAAGCAATGGTAGAAGAGTTAATGGCACGAAAAGCATCGTTCGAACTACATTACTCAGCTAAAAGTCGTTCAGAGATGCCTTTTTATGAAGAGTTATCTGAGTTATTTTCTGAATATACGCACTTTTATTTCAGCCGTGACATACCTACCAATAAAATCAACTTTACTAATGTTTTTAGTAGCGCTGAACCTAATGCGTTATTTTACGTTTGTGGTCCAGAAAAATTTATTAAAACAGCACTATTTTCTGCGGCTGAAGTTAATATCGATCGTGCATCCATCCGCACAGAAAATTTTAATTAAATTGAGAGAACTCACAATGATCCTATACAACATCCCTCCATCAGGTAACTGCCATAAGATTCGGCTGATGCTGAGTTTTTTAAAAATTAAATACGAAAATCATGACTTGAACCTAGCTGTTTCAGAACAGACTAGCAATGAATATTTAAAGATTAACCAATTTGGACAAGCACCTGTCCTTGATGACAATGGTACTGTTATTCGTGATAGTCAGGCGATATTAGTTTATCTCGCTAAAAAGTACGGTGGAGAACAGTGGTGGCCAGATGATAGTTATTTACTAGCTCAAATTATGTCTTGGTTATCAACAACCGCCAATGAGATTCAGAACGGACCAGCACGACTTCGTTTGCATTACAAGTTTGGTACTGAGATTGATTTTAAACATGCTACCGATACCAGTAACAAGGTTCTAGACATTATAAATATTCATCTTTCAGATAAGCTTTGGTTGGTTGGAAGTGAGGCTACTATTGCTGATATAGCGTTATACCCATACCTTGCTTTAGCCCACGAGGCTCATATTGATATGACTCTCTATAAACATATTCAGGCCTGGAGAATAAGGTTTGAATCTTTACCTAAGTACCTTGCAATGCCAGGTATTTTCAATAATCAGTAGTATTTGGAGAAAAACATGACAAATGAAATTAAACCCCCTCTTCCCCCTTTTGATGAAGCCTCTGCTATTAATAAGGTTAGGCTCGCCGAAGATGCATGGAATAGCCGTGACCCAGAGCGAGTATCACAAGTTTATACAACGGATACGCTCTGGCGAAACCGAGCAGATTTTCCTAAAGGTCGTGAGGAAGTAAAAAAATTTCTACAACAAAAATGGACTAAAGAGCTTGAATATCGCTTAATTAAGGAGTTGTGGGCTTTCGAACAGAATCGTATCGCAGTGCGGTTTGCATATGAATGGCATGATGATAGTGGTAACTGGTATCGTTCCTACGGAAATGAGAACTGGGAATTCAACGAGCAAGGCCTAATGCAACGTCGTTTTGCCTGTATTAATGACTTGCCGATCAATGAGTCCGATCGTTTATTTCACTGGCCACTTGGAAGACGACCTGATGATCATCCTAGTTTAAGTGATTTGAACCTATAATTGCCTAGGCAGCTCTGAATAAGGAAATTCAGAGCAAGGTCAAAGCTCCTCAAGAAACTCTGTTTCACAGTATTCAATAAAAGTAGACCAAGTATCGTTTGGCTCCCAACCAGGAAAAATAAAGCACTCCGCTTCTTGTTTAGATTGCTTTTTAGTGAGACGGTGGTAAAGATACAAAAACGCTGATGCCCTATAATTTAAAGCGCAATGAACCCATATTTTATCACCAGAAAAAGCATCCATAATGCGTGAGAAAGCTCTCAGGTGTGACTCTTTTGGCTCATCAAATGGAACGGGGATATGAATGTAATTCATTCCCGCTGAAGAGACCAAATAGCCCTCATCACTGACAGCATTATTAGAATCAGGCATAGATAAATTGATGACGACTTGAAAACCTAGTGCCGCTATTTTAGCAAAGTCATCGTGAGCAGGCTGGCCAGAGCTTGAAAGCTCTGGTGAGACCTCTAGATAGTTTTTAACTTTCATACCAGAACACCACACCCCATA
>CALCCU010000271.1 GCA_937900515.1 uncultured Gammaproteobacteria bacterium
GGAATAGTTTGAAGTGGATTAATTTGGTATTACTTGTGAAGAAGATGTGGATAACTTTTTATCGATCATCGCTGACATTAGTCAGGGGGCGGGCTGGGCAAGATGGTCAGAAAAAATTACGATTAAAATATTTTTTTTGCCTATTTGAAACAGTAGCCATTTTTTACGCCAATCCTCATCAGGTTCCGAAATTTTTATAAAAGGCCTGTTAGAAAGTGAGGTTTTTATCACTATCTAACAGACTTAAATCGAGATTGATGAGTATTTAGTTTGCCTTTAGCGTGGGCTGACTTGAAATACCTCCACTAACTGGCTGAGTCTTTGTGCCGTATTTTTAACTGATACCGAGCGATCTTGTAGCATACCAACAGAGGTATTCATTTGTTCAGCGGAGACACCAACACGTCGTGCAGTATCTCCATGACGTTGACTATTTTCTAATGAGGCTGCTTCCGTCATTTTTAGATTTCGATCGACATTCTCTACACCAGATGGATAAATTTAAAAGGAACGGTTCTGACTCGCCGCTGATACCAGGTTAATTCCTTCTTTGGAGTAAGGAGATAATCTTGCCCCTTTCTATCAGCAGAGAACGTACCATTAAAACTTATCTTAATAATCAGTTCTATAGGAATATCACTGTATTCTGTGTGGTAAAGCACAGCACCAAAATGAACTTAAAATGAGGGAGTAATTTACATTTATGCACTTAGTTCGTGCAAGTAAATGAGTGCTTTGTGGTGACTTTAGAGAGTAAAGCTGGAACTAAATCTAGAAGTTAGTAGAAAAATAATGCCAGTGTAACTGAGGTAGTACAGCTGGCATTATTTGTAGGATGGTGATTAGACTTTCTAACGTTTATAATTCTGCAACAGCAGCTAAGACTTCTTCTAGGTGTTCTTTTACTTTTACCTTACGCCATTCTTGCTTTAATACACCTTGTTTATCTATTAAGAAGGTACTGCGGACAATCCCCATATATTCACGGCCATAATTCTTTTTAAGATGCAGCACATCAAATAATGCACAGGCTGTTTCTTCCGCATCTGATAGCAGCTCGAAAGGAAATTGATGTTTTGCTTTAAAGTTAGTGTGAACACGCACACTGTCACGTGAGATACCAAAAATTACCGTGTCGTGTGAATTGAATGCATCAATGTGATCGCGAAAATTTTGACCTTCTAATGTACAGCCAGGAGTATTGTCCTTAGGGTAAAAATAGATAACGACATTTTTACCCGCATAATCAGATAATTTGAAAATAGTATCGCCAGTACTAGGTAGTTCAAAGTCTGGCACCGGTTGGTTTAGCTCTACTTTTGTCATTGTTATTTCCTGTTGTATATAGTGATAGCCGAAAATATACAGGATGGACTATATTTATTCACGTTGTTTTCTTGTCATCTGCTAACGGGCAAAGTACCATTGGGGTTTATTTTACGGAGTCTCCTGAAGATGTTTAGCGGCAGTATGGTAGCGCTAGTCACACCAATGCGAGCAGATGGTTCGCTTGATAGTGACAGCCTAAACAAGTTAGTTGAATGGCATATTGAGAGTGGCACAGATGCTATTGTTGCTGTCGGAACAACAGGTGAGTCTGCAACATTAACGGTTGAAGAGCACTGTGGCGTGATTCGTCAAGTGGTTGCACAGGTAAATGGGCGTGTTCCTGTTATTGCTGGGACTGGTGCAAATTCAACTTCTGAAGCGATTGAGTTAACTCGTTCTGCAAAAGAACTAGGTGTATCTGCGGTATTATTAGTCACACCATATTATAATAAACCTACTCAAGAAGGACTGTTCCTTCACTATAAAGCTATCGCAGAAGCAGTTGATATTCCCCAGATTTTATATAACGTACCGAGCCGTACTGCATGCGACCTGCTTCCTGATACTGTTGCACGTTTAGCTAATATCAAAAACATTGTTGGTATTAAAGAAGCTACAGGTGATGTGAGTCGTGTGACCGAGATTATTGCTCTTTGCGGTGATAAACTGGAACTTTATACTGGCGATGATGCCAATACAGTCGATTTTATTCTTGCCGGCGGTAAAGGTGCAATTTCGGTAACAGCGAATGTTGATCCTGCTGCAATGCATACAATGTGTGCTGCTGCATTAGCGGGTGATGAGCAACAGGCTAGAGCTATTGATAAAAAGTTGGCATTGTTACATGAACGTTTATTCGTTGAAGCGAATCCAATCCCTGTTAAATGGGCGCTGGCTGAAATGGGTTTAATTCCAACTGGATTACGTTTACCGATGACAATATTATCTGAAAAATATCATCAGCAAGTGCGTGAAGCACTTTATGCTGCTGGCGCATTAAACTAAAATTGTGAGTGAACATAACTACATGAACTTCAAATATACTTCTTTAGCTGCATTACTTTCAATTACTTTAAGTGGCTGTGGTACCTTCTCAGCTCTTGATGAGGTTGTTCCAGATAATACGAAAGAATATCGTAAGGCTGAAACAATGCCACCGCTTGATATTCCACCAGATTTGAGTACAGCACGGATTAACGACGATATTGCTAAAACCCAGTCAGGTTCGGCTACTTATTCTGAGTTTGAAGAGGCAGCAAATAATCCTCTAGCAAGTAAATATAATATCTTGCCTGATGTTAAACCAGCTCTTGCCGGTGAAGGGGCATCACGTCATTTAATCGTGCCAAATTCACTCGATAAAACATGGGAAGAGTTAGAGTCATTTGTGAACCAAAAAGGTTTGGGTGTGAAACGTGCAGATCAACGTATTGGTCTGATGGATACTGACGTTGGTGCTGATGACTATGCATATCGAATCCGTGTTGAACGTGGTGATACATCTAAACAAACACTCGTATATGTGAGTGCTGCTGGTATGGATGATAACTCACAGAAGAATGAAGCTATGCTTCGTCAAGTTGCCGACTTCTTTGGTGTTCTTCACCAAAAAGAAAAAGCAGTGTTGGCTGAACAAGCAGAAATTTCAGCACCATCTACAGCAAATGTTATGTTGATGGACGAAGACGGTGGTTATCAGTCTTTATTCGTAGAACAAGACTTTCCGACAGTCTGGAAACGTGTTGGCCGCGTTTTAGATAGCAAAGGTTTTAATGTTGAAGATCGTGACCGTTCTAGAGGCACATATCTTGTTCATTACTTGGATCCTATGAATAAAGTAGAGCAAGAAGATGAAGGTATGCTTAGTTCATTAGCTTTCTGGCGTGATGATGTAGAAAAAACACCAGAAGAGTTTTATAACATCAAGCTTATCTCTGATGCGGCGGATACTAAAATTATCATCTTAGATGCTGAATCTACAAGAAGCTCATCTGATACAGCTAAGCGTTTATTATCATTATTACAGGAACAATTAGAGCAATAATGCGTTTCGCTTCGCTCGGCAGCGGTAGTCGAGGTAATGCAACAATAATTTCACATGGAAAAACCACATTGCTTGTCGATTGTGGTTTTTCTGCTCGTGAAACAGAGAAACGATTGCAACGCTTTAATCTAGATGCAAGCGATTTATCTGCTATTGTCGTTACACATGAGCATGCTGATCATATTAATGGTGTGAGAGTTTTAGCTAGAAAGTATGACTTACCCGTTTATGCAACACCCGGCACTGCTGCGTGTTTACCTGAAGATGTGTCAACATTGATCAATGAGTTTAGTTGTCATGAGTCTTTTAGTATTGCTGATATTGCTGTAGAACCATTTCCTGTGCCACATGATGCACGTGAGCCTAGCCAGTTTGTATTTTCTGATGGTAAACATCGCATTGGACTATTAACTGATGTGGGTATATCTACACCAATTATTGAACAATCTTTGACCCTTTGTGATGCGCTACTATTAGAAGCAAATCATGATATGACAATGCTGGATAATAGTGAATATCCTGACCATTTGAAATACCGAGTGTCAGGCAGGCAAGGGCATTTAAATAATGTACAATCAGCAAAATTATTAGAAAAAATAGATACATCGCGGTTGCAACACATTGTAGCAATGCACCTAAGTGAAAAGAATAATTCACCTAATATTGTGGCGCCTCTATTTGCTGAGGCACTAAACTGTGAACAAAGTTGGATCGGACTCGCCGAACAAGACACAGGTTTTGGCTGGCGAGAAATAACGAATCGTTAGAGATAAAATGATGGAAAAAAAACAAGAACTATTTGCAGGCAAGGCTAAAAGTATTTTTGCGACTGATAATGATGATTATGTCATTATGAGCTTTAGAGATGATACTTCAGCATTCGATGGTGAAAAAATTGAACAGTTGAGCCGTAAAGGTGAAGTAAACAATAAGTTCAATGCTTTTATTATGCAGCAGCTACAAGCAGCTGGTGTACCTACACATTTTAAAGAATTGTTTAATGATACTGAATCTGTCGTCAAGAATATGGAAATGATGCCGGTTGAGTGTGTTGTTCGTAATGTTGCTAGCGGTAGTTTATGTCGTCGACTAGGTGTTGAAGATGGTTTAGAGCTGAATCCACCATTATTCGAGTTTTTCTTAAAGAATGACGCACTTCATGACCCAATGATTAATGAGTTTCATATTGAAACATTCGGTTGGGCTAAGGCTGATGATGTTGCAAAAATGAAAGAACTGACTTTCAAAGTAAATAGCGTTTTAACAAAGTTGTTTTCTGATGCGGGGATGATTTTAGTTGACTATAAACTTGAGTTTGGACTATTTAAAGGCGAAGTTATTTTAGGTGATGAATTTAGCCCAGACGGTTGCCGTTTATGGGATACTGAAACACGTAAGAAGCTAGATAAAGACCGTTTTAGACAGGGACTCGGCGGTGTTATTGAAGCTTATGAAGAAGTGGCACGAAGGATCGGTGTAACGCTTTAAAAAACTGTTGTTTCTAAAAAAAGCCAAGTTTGGAGACAAACTTGGCTTTTTTATACGTGCAATTTATAGTCGTTTAGCTGACAACTTTCCACTGAATTTCTTCGCCAGCACGCATTGGTACCAGAGTATCACCTGCAAAGTCATAACTTGCCGGTACAGACCACGATTCTTTTATTAATTCAATTGTATTCGTATTACGTTCAAGTCCATAAAAATCAGCACCAAAGTGGCTAGCAAAGCCTTCGAGTTTATCCATCGCACCAGCTGCATCGAATGCTTCTGCGTATAGCTCAATAGCAGCATGACCACTGTATATACCCGCACAACCACACGATGTTTCTTTAGCACTCATAATATGAGGTGCACTATCAGTACCTAAGAAAAATTTAGGATTACCACTAGTAGCAGCCTTAATGAGTGCGTGTTGATGAGTGTTACGTTTTAATACAGGTAAGCAGTAATTATGAGGGTGTATACCGCCTACCAATAAATCATTTCTATTAAGTAAAAGGTGATGAGGGGTAATAGTGGCAGCAATTCTTTCATCACTGTTCACTACAAAGTCAACTGCATCAGCAGTGGTAATATGTTCGAAAACGACTTTTAATGTTGGATATTTTGTTAAGAGTGGCTTTAAGACTTGTTCGATAAATACTTTTTCACGATCGAAGACGTCAATTTCAGGGCTAGTTACTTCACCGTGTACAAGTAAAGGCATGCCAAGTCGCTGCATTTCAGCCAGGGCTTCAGCACAATGAGCTAGATCTGTAACGCCTGCATCTGAGTTAGTTGTCGCACCTGCTGGATAAAGTTTCACGGCATGTATAATGCCACTTTCAGCCGCTAATTTTATTTCGTTGGAGGATGTTTTATCAGTCAGATACAACGTCATTAATGGTTCAAAACGACTACCATCAGGACGAGCACTGATGATGCGGTGGTAGTAGCTTTTGGCTAATTCAGTCGTTGTGACTGGAGGGCGAAGATTTGGCATGATGACTGCTCGACTGAAGTTGCGTGCAGTATCAGGAACAGTACGATTTAAAGCTGCTTCGTCGCGCAAGTGAAGATGCCAGTCATCTGGCCGCGTAATAGATATTTGTTGTATATTTAATTTAGTCATAGTGTGGAATTATGCCATAACGGTATTTATTAGCCGATATAAATAGCTAAATCCATGTTAAAACAAAGGGTTTTCATATTGTTTTTCTTGACCTTAAGTGGCATTCCACGTACATTTACCCGTTTGAATATTTATAATGGCGATTAAAGGGGAACACGTGGAATTAAGCGGTGCTGATATTCTCGTTCGTAGTCTAGAGGACGAAGGTGTTGAATATTTGTTTGGTTATCCCGGTGGTTCGGTGCTTCATATTTACGATGCGCTTTATCAACAGGACGCAGTCAAGCATATATTAGTACGCCATGAACAAGCGGCAACACATGCTGCTGATGGTTATGCACGCTCAACGGGTAAACCTGGTGTTGTCTTGGTCACGTCTGGTCCAGGTGCAACAAATGCTGTAACGGGTATTGCAACTGCTTATATGGATTCAATTCCAATGGTAGTTATTACAGGACAAGTTCCATCAGCAGTTATCGGTAGTGATGCTTTCCAGGAAGTCGATGCTGTAGGTATCACGCGCCCATGTGTTAAGCATAACTTTTTAGTTAAAGATGTTACTAAGTTAGCTGAAACAATTAAAAAAGCATTCTATGTTGCAACCACTGGTCGCCCCGGGCCTGTTGTGATTGATGTGCCAAAAGATATTACTGATCCTGCTATAAAAGTGCCTTATCATTACCCTGATAAAGTCAATATGCGTTCTTACCAGCCAACAGTTAAAGGTCATAGCGGTCAAATTAAACGTGCTGTCGACTTATTACTCACAGCTAAAAAGCCAATGATTTATTCAGGTGGTGGTGTTGTTTTAGGCAATGCTTCTGATCAGCTACGTACTTTCGTTCGTCACCTAGGTTACCCAATTACTCAAACATTAATGGGCTTAGGTGCTTATCCTGACAGCGATGACTTAAATATTGGTATGTTGGGAATGCATGGTACCTATGAAGCCAATATGGCAATGCATGATTGTGATGTGCTGATTGCCATTGGTGCTCGTTTTGATGATCGTGTAACAGGTAAAATTGCTGAATTTTGTCCTGATGCTCAAATTATACATATTGATATTGATCCATCATCAATATCTAAAACGATCACTGTAGATATTCCAATCGTTGGTGATGTTGCTGGCGTGTTGCAAGAAATGAATCACATCTTGGAAACAGGCAAAAAGCAGACACAGAAAAAAGATATTGAAGCATGGTGGAAGGTTATCAATGGATGGCGTTCACAGCAGTGTCTAAGCTATGATAAATCAGCTACAACAATAAAGCCTCAAGCAGCTATTGAACTTGTTCATGAAATAACTAAAGGTGATGCTTACGTAACATCAGATGTTGGTCAACATCAAATGTGGGCAGCTCAGTACTACGGATTTGATAAGCCGAATCGTTGGATTAACTCTGGTGGTTTAGGCACGATGGGCTTCGGCTTACCTGCTGCAATGGGTGTTCAACTTGCTCACCCTGAAGAAACGGTAGTTTGTGTGACAGGCGAGGGCAGTATTCAAATGTGTATTCAGGAGCTTTCTACCTGTTTACAGTATGGTTTACCAATCAAAATCATCGCTTTAAATAACCGCTATTTAGGAATGGTTCGTCAATGGCAAGAATTTTTCTATAAAGAACGTTATTCGTCTTCTTATATGGAATCACTGCCTGATTTCGTTAAATTGACGGAAAGTTACGGTCATGTAGGTATAAGGATTGATGATCCTGCTGAACTGAAGTCTGGCCTTGAAAAAGCGTTTGCACTGAAAGACCGACTAGTATTTGTTGATATTGTTACTGACCAAACTGAGAATGTTTACCCTATGATTGCTGCTGGAATGGCTCATAATGAAATGCATATGTCGCCACATGCTAAATTGCCGCAAGATCCAGAGCGGGAGTTATCATAATGCGCCATATTATTTCTATTTTAATTGAAAATGAAGCGGGGGCTTTATCTCGCGTTGTAGGCTTGTTTTCTGCACGTGCGTATAATATTGAATCATTGACTGTTGCACCAACAGAAGATGCTTCTTTATCACGTATTACTATCGTTGCAGTCGGTACTGATCGTATAATTGAACAAATTACTAAACAACTGAATAAATTAGTTGATGTGGTTAAGTTATTAGATTTGTCTGAAGGCCCACATATCGAACGAGAAATGGTGTTGATTAAAGTAAAATCAGCAACAATGGCTCAAAGAGAAGATATTAAGCGTTTAGCTGATATATTCCGTGGACACGTTATTGATGTAACGACATCTACATATACGATTGAATTAACAGGCTCCGGCCGTAAAGTTGATTCATTCATTGAAGCACTATCAGAACATAAGATTTTAGAAACTGTTCGTTCAGGGGTATCAGG
>CALCCU010000272.1 GCA_937900515.1 uncultured Gammaproteobacteria bacterium
GACGAGATTTATTTCAAGCAATGAAGCAAGTTGCTGAGACCGGTCGTGGTCCACAAAACCAAATACCTAGTATGGGTTGCTCGATCAAATGGCGAGCAGCTTAATTTTTTTAAATAGGAGTATGTAAATAATGGCTACACGTAGACATTTAGCAAATGCCATCCGCGCTTTAACGATGGATGCAGTTCAAAAGGCAAAATCTGGTCACCCAGGCGCGCCTATGGGTATGGCGGATATCGCTGAAGTATTGTGGAATGATCACATGAACCACAACCCAACGAACCCAGAATGGGCTGATCGCGATCGTTTTATCTTATCTAACGGTCACGGTTCAATGTTGATTTACTCATTGTTGCATTTATCAGGTTACGATTTGCCAATGTCTTCATTAGCTTCTTTCCGTCAGCTTCATTCGCAATGTGCGGGTCACCCTGAGTACGGTTATGCACCTGGTATCGAAACAACGACTGGTCCTTTAGGTCAAGGTATCACTAACGGTGTTGGTTTTGCGATGGCTGAGAAGTTAATGGCTGACCAATTTAACAAGCCTGGCTATGACATCGTTAACCACAACACATATGTGTTCTTGGGCGATGGTTGTTTAATGGAAGGTATTTCTCATGAAGCATGTGCTCTAGCGGGTACATGGGGTCTAGGTAACTTGATCGCATTCTGGGATGACAACAATATCTCTATCGATGGTCACATTGACGGTTGGTACACTGATGACACTGTTAAGCGTTTTGAAGCTTACGGATGGCATGTTGTATCTGTTGATGGTCACGATTCTGCTGCAATCAACGCTGCAATTGAAGAAGCTAAATCTGTTAAAGACAAGCCTTCAATGATCTGTTGTAAAACAATCATCGGTTTTGGTTCACCAAACAAATCTGGTAGCCATGACTGTCACGGTGCTGCATTAGGTGATGAAGAAGTTGCATTAGTTCGTAAAGAACTAAACTGGGATTCTGCTCCTTTCGAAATTCCTGCTGATGTTTACGAAGGTTGGGATGCTAAAGCTGCTGGTGCAGAGAAAGAAGCTGCATGGAATGCTAAATTTGATGCATACGCTGCTGAATATCCAGAATTAGCTGCTGAATTTAAACGTCGCATGGCGGGTGATTTACCTGCAAACTGGAAAGAAGCAACTGATGCAATGATCGCTGAAACTAACGAAGCAGCTGCTTCATTAGCTTCTCGTCAAGCATCACAAAAATCAATTGCTGCTTTAGCACCAGTTTTACCTGAATTTTTAGGCGGCTCTGCTGACTTAACGGGTTCTAACTTAACAAGCTGTGATAGCTTCAAACACGTATCTGGTAAAGAAGCAGGTAATTACATCTCTTACGGTGTTCGTGAGTTTGGTATGTACGCAATCATGAACGGTATGGCATTACACGGTGGCTTAATTCCATTCGGTGGCACATTCCACATGTTCTCTGATTACGCGAAAAGCGCAATGCGTATGTCTGCATTGATGAAAATCCGTAGTATTGCTGTTCTTACACATGACTCTATCGGTCAAGGTGAAGATGGTCCTACGCATCAACCAATCGAAAACACATCTGCAATGCGTTACATTCCTAATATGGATGTATGGCGTCCTGCTGATTCTGTTGAAGTTGCAGTTGCATGGACATGTGCGGTTGAACGTAAAGATGGTCCTTCAAGCTTAGTATTAAGCCGTCAAGGTATTCCTGGCCGTAAACATGACGCTGCTGATTTTGATGCAATGCGTAAAGGTGCTTACGTTTTATCTGAAGCTAATGGTTCAGCTGACGTTATCCTTATCGCGACAGGTTCTGAAGTTGATTTAGCAGCTAAGGCACAAGAAGCATTAGCAGCTGATGGAATCAACGCTCGCGTTGTTTCTATGCCATCTACTAACGTGTTTGATCGTCAAGACCAAGCATACAAAGATAGCGTTTTAACTCCAGGTATTAAACGTGTTGCTGTAGAAGCTGGTGTAACTGACTTCTGGCGCAAATACGTTGGTCTAGAAGGCGGCGTTGTTGGTATCGATACATTTGGTGAATCTGCACCAGGTGGTGTATTGATGGAACACTTCGGTTTCACAGTTGAAAACGTAGTTAAAGTAGTAAAAGAAACACTATAAATTTGACGTAAGTTAAATTGTAGTTAGAACTGATGGCGGGTGTGCGTAAGTACAC
>CALCCU010000273.1 GCA_937900515.1 uncultured Gammaproteobacteria bacterium
ACAGGTGATGGGCCTGATGCTCAAGCTACATATTCTTATTCAATTCGAAGGCGTGGAAAAAGGCATGATTATTTTACATCAGCATTACCCTGGCCACAGAAAGGCGATGCAGTTTCAATACCTTTAGGAACATTAGCACCTATTCAGGGTATAGGTATTACAGATACAGTAGCTTCAACTGGACCAATAACACCACGAGAAACGCCTGATGTAACAAGTCCAGGTTATGCTTTTTATAAAACAAGTGGTGATGGTCAACTACGTTTTCAAATGTCTGCGGCAACAAATGCATTCCCAGCTATTTATGCAGACTTATCAGATGCAACAGCATCAACAATTAACGATCTACGCGAAGCATTTCAGGTACAAAAACTCCTAGAGAGGGATTCCAGGGGAGGAACCAGGTACTCTGAATTGGTAAAAAACCATTTCTCGGTGACATTCTACGATGTATCATATCGTCCCGAATACCTTGGCGGTGGCAGCACACCAGTAAATATTTCTCCCATATCTCAACTGGGTGTCACAACTAGTGGTGTACAAAAAGGTGTTGGTGATTTATCAGCTATCGGAACAGCAACACTCACTAATCATGGTTTCACTAAATCATTTGTTGAACACGGCGTCGTTATGGGAATAATGAGCGCGAGATGCGACCTCACTTATCAGAAAGGTTTGAGACGTGAATTATCAAAGTCCACTCGTTATGACCTATATTGGCCCAGTTTGGCGCACCTCGGGGAGCAGGAAATCCTGAACAAAGAACTGTTCTGTGACGGGTCAGCTAATGACGATCTAGTCTTTGGTTACCAAGAACGTTATGCAGAATATCGCTATAAACCTTCACAAATATCTGGCCTATTTCAATCCGATGCAACAGGCTCGTTAGACCCTTGGCATTTATCACAAGACTTTGCTACGTTACCGACCCTAGGAAAATCCTTCATCGAAGAAGATGGCGGTACAACATCAGTCTATGACCGTGCAATTCAAGTACCAACAGAACCCCACTTTATAGTGGATACTTATAACAAATTAATTTGTGCCCGACCTATGCCAACCTTTGGCATTCCTGGCATGATCGATCACTTCTAATGAGTGTTTTAGACGATGTAGTCGATTATGCTAATCCTATACAATTATGGGAGGATTTCACAGGCGTTAGTCAAGTAGAAGCGATGAATGAGGCCAATGTAGGTATAGCCTCTGCACGCAATGTATTTGAAGCTGAAGAAGCAGGAAAAGCGCGAGATTTCAGCGCAACAGAAGCCGATAAGCTAAGGGACTGGCAAGTCTCACAAATCGATAAGCAACTCGGCTTCGAAGAACGCATGAGCTCAACTGCCGTTCAACGTCGTATGCAAGATTTAAAAAGAGCAGGTATTAATCCAATTCTAGCAGCGGGTAGTGCTGCTGGTGCTGGTGCTGGTGTTTCTGCTAGTGGAAATACCGCTTCTAGAAATGCTGCTGGTATGCAAGGAATTCTTTCAATTCTTAATGCATTAGGT
>CALCCU010000274.1 GCA_937900515.1 uncultured Gammaproteobacteria bacterium
GCTGAGCTTCCAAAAGTTTCTGACATTGATGCCTTTACAGATATGAAAGAAAAAGGTGAGGCGTATCAGCGCAAAGCGACATATGCACCGATTCATATGCCTAAAAATACTATGGCAGGCATTGTGATTGGTGGCTTTATTACCGCTTTCGGTTTTGCGATGATTTGGCATATTTGGTGGTTAGCTATCGCAGGCTTAGTGGGCTCTTTTGTAGCTTTCGTTATGCGTGCATACACCAAAGATGTGGATTACTACGTACAGCCAGACGAGGTTGCTCGTGTTGAAAATGAGTTTCTAGACAACGCGGCTAAGGGGTAATCATGAGCACTACACATATGAATACGCACGACGCTCACGCTGCTGGAGCGCATGAAGAACACCACGATACAGGTGGAAACACTGTATTTGGTTTCTGGATCTATTTGATGACGGACTGCTTGTTGTTCGCATCTATTTTCGCTACCTATGCTGTGCTCTTTATGAACACAGCGGGTGGTGTTTCCGGTAAAGACATCTTTGAGTTGGACTTTGTTCTTGCTGAGACGGCGGCGCTACTTGTTTCAAGAATCACTTACGGCTTTGCAATGATTTGTGCATTCAAGAAAAACCGTAAAGGCACCTTGTCTTGGTTGCTAGTTACGTTTGCATTGGGCGCTATCTTCATTGCGATGGAAATCTATGAATTCCATCACTTGATTGTTAATGGTCACGGTCCAGGCAGCAGTGCCTTCTTGTCAGCCTTCTTTACCTTGGTAGGTACTCACGGCTTACACGTTACTGCTGGTTTGATCTGGATGTTTATCATGATGATCGAAGTTGCAAAAACTGGTTTAACAAACCGTTCTATTACGCGTCTTAGCTGCTTGAGCTTGTTCTGGCACTTCTTAGACGTAGTTTGGATCTGTGTTTTCACCGTAGTTTATCTGATGGGGGCGGTATAAATGAGCGATCATTCTTCTGACGCGCACTCTCACGGTAGTGTTAAGTCGTATATCACAGGATTTATATTATCCGTTATTTTGACGGGTATTCCATTCTGGATGGTGATGACTGGCACCTTTGACAAGCTAACAACAATTGTTGTGATTGTGATTTTAGCTGTTGTTCAGATTGTGGTTCACTTGAAGTATTTCCTTCATCTGAATTTTGGCTCTGAACAGGGTAAGTTAGATGCTTATTCCTTTTTGTTTGCTGCATTAATTATTGTGATGGTTGTAGGGTTGTCCATTTGGATTATCTATGCTTCCAACGCGATGATGATGCACAACTGAGATAGCAGCGTGAAAACTTGCGGAACGTTAAAAGCCGCATCTAAGGAGGTCTATAAGGATGTTTAAGCGTTATCTTCAGGTAACAAAGCCGGGCATCATTATGGGCAACCTTATCTCTGTTGCGGGGGGCTTCTTTTTAGCCTCCCGTGGCGAGATAGACTGGATGTTGATGCTAGCGACAGTGATAGGTTTATCATTAGTGGTTGCTTCTGGCTGTGCCATTAACAACTATATTGATAGAGATATTGATGCAAAAATGCAGCGCACTCGCAATCGTGTAACAGTAACAGGGGAAATGTCAGGTAAGGCTGCATTTGCTCACGGTATTGTGCTCGGCATTGTTGGTTTTGGTTTGTTAGCTTACTTTACTAACCCTGTGGCTCTGTTTTTTGGTGCTTTTGGTTATGTAGTTTATGTTGGCTTGTATACCTTATATTTCAAGCGTAAGTCAGTCTATGGCACGTTTGTTGGCAGCTTGTCAGGAGCTGTACCTCCGGTTGTGGGGTACTGTGCTGCGGCAGGGCAATTTGATACAGGGGCCGCTATCTTATTAGTGATGTTTTGTATTTGGCAGATGCCGCATTCGTATGCCATTGCTATTTTTCGCTATAAAGACTACGAAGCGGCGAATATTCCTGTGTTGCCCGTAGCAGAGGGCTTGTCTAAAGCGAAGCGTCATATCGTACTTCACATCGCTGCCTTTGCTATTGTTGCCGCTTTGCTTCCGTTAACCGGGTATGTTGGTATCGGGTTTATGGTGGTGGCTCTGGCTACTAGCTTGTGGTGGTTGGCCATGGCTTTGCGAGGCTACCGTACAGGGATCGATATTAATGGTTGGGCGCGGCAAGTATTTGTGTTCTCTATCATTACGATTACGGCACTCAGCGTGACAATGGCGTTGGACTTTCGTGTTGTTTCTTCCGACTGGCTAGTGTTTGCTGGTTTGTAATCCTATTGGGTGAACTGCCCAGTATGTGATAGTTTCTGATCAGCTTTTGTCGTTGGCAAAAGCTGATTCCTTCCCTCATGTTTTTTCCTTTCAGTTTCTACTGCTTTTCGTGTTGCTTTTTTTATCCAATCTTCAAATGGACAGTGGTAAGATGTATTAAAATCAGCGGAGGCTGGTCAGTGCTTTTCCACCGTAGTACTGGATCTGACATGGAAGGAAGTAATTGTATGAGTACCTTGTCCGAACAAAATCAGTCATCAGTCCTTGATGGCGGAGTGTCTGTTGAGCTTCGAAATGGTTTTGCTCAATACCCCTAT
>CALCCU010000275.1 GCA_937900515.1 uncultured Gammaproteobacteria bacterium
TTGGAGCGGGAAACGAGATTCGAACTCGCGACCCCGACCTTGGCAAGGTCGTGCTCTACCAACTGAGCTATTCCCGCTCATAATTATCAGCACAGCGGCTTGATAATTAATGGCGTCCCATAGGGGGTTCGAACCCCTGTTACCGCCGTGAAAGGGCGGTGTCCTAGACCACTAGACGAATGGGACGCATATGCCTCGTTGAGGAGGCGCAAATAATAGATATATCACCCATTCATGTCAACCACTTATGTTAATTTTGTCGTTGAAAAATAACTCGATCATGACTGCGATATTGGCCGAACGTAATGTCTGCTTCTGGCGCGTCCAACACGCCATCACCATCACGATCCCATAAGAGGAACGGAAAACGGGTCATATCAATTTGCATGTTTATTGTTCCGGAAAAAGATTCACCAGGTGCCGACATTTTGATGTCCGCATCTCCCGCTTCCACCCTAAAGTCACTACCAGCATATCCATAGGTGAAAGAGGATTTATCATCAGCAATCAACGTGCCTTCAACATCGCTCAAGACAACTTCAGACTCCAACCAAGCAGAGCAACTATCCAGCTCATTGACAACAAATTGCTGACCATCAAAATACTGCACTAGCCAAGGCACAGCCAAGGACTCCGTCTCAGGACCGTAAGCATTCTCCAACCACAAACGGCCATAGCGCATTGATAACGCATTAACTGCTCCTAACCTAAAGCCTTGGCAAGAC
Organism: uncultured Gammaproteobacteria bacterium; assembly: GCA_937900515.1. Classification (GTDB taxonomy): domain Bacteria; phylum Pseudomonadota; class Gammaproteobacteria; order Nitrosococcales; family Methylophagaceae. Next base: position 726 of record CALCCU010000275.1, read on the forward strand.
TCTTCCAACCAATCATTATCGCCGTCACTATCCTGCTTATAACAAACCAAATCCGCATCGGTTAAATCAGCTGCCGACAAAACAATGTCAAAGCTTCCCGCAAAAGGCGCCTCAGTAGCACCTTTTACATACCGCACTTGATCGTCCAACAAGGCTAAAACGGCCTCACCAGAAAAATCAGCTTGGCTTGCCTGCCAATCGCCACCGCTCCCCAAGACTGACTCAAGTGAAGCATTGACTGCTGTACTTTGGTCTTCAAAAGTTCGCTCAGATACACTATCGCTTAAACGCCATAAATCAGCACCATAATTATAAGTTATAGCTCCCGTGTAACTGCGAGGCTGCACAGTAAATTCTGGCGCTACTTGAAAAGACAGCCAATCATCCAGGTAATTAAATCCACCAGAAGGACAGTAAGCACTCATTTCAGGTGTATTAGCCGAAACAGCTAAAAAAGCGGGAACAAAGCGACCTACGTATACACTCTGTGTCGGAATTTGATGACCAAAATAATCGTCATCCCTCGCTGCTACGGATAAAACTCCTACCTCATCATAAGTTGCGCTAAAAACAGCGGTTCCGTTGGAAAAAGCAGAGGAGACTTCTAGATCGGAAGATACATCTTCCACATCGATAGAACCTGACGCTAATGCGAGTACACCGCTAACAGCCCCCTCAGCCATAAGAGGCGATTCTAATTGAGCCGACAGCATGGCCGAACTGGGCTGATAATTTGGCGTAGGCGTACCATCTGCACACTGAGCAATAATGGAGAGATTGAAAGGACGCGCCGCTTGCCACACCGTTCCTGAACTTAGATCTGCATTATGCAAAGCCCCTCCGTCAGTGTCGCTAGCGGCAACCTGCAGCTGCGCCGGGTAAGTAACCCATTGATCTCCACCTATCAGCGTATTAACACTTGTTTGGAGTGATACGGCTAATGAAAGCTGGCCAGCATCAGCATAAGCTGCTGAAAACTCCGCTTCTCCGTTAGCGTCAAAGCTTAAAGTCACGGGAGTATTCACGCCTTCAGACACTGTGTATTCAACCCCTAAGGCACTAATCAGGACGGGAGCGCTACCTGAGGACGGCATACTATACTGGCTGCTAAAACTGACTTGCTGTGTACCTGAGATCGCTGCCGCACAACTAGCGCTTGAATCAGACTTTTTAACAGCGCGCAGCCTTACGGTAGCACTCGACAAGCAGGAAGCCGTATCCGGAATATCAAAAACAAACCCAGATTCAGAAACGATCAGGTTCAGGTCTTCAGGATCACTCTCATCCCTTAAATCAGTAGATTCACCATCGGTAACATTAAAATTAACGATTTCGGTATCTGATGATAAGTCCGGGTAAGCAAAACTCAACACTACCTCTGATTCCCCATTATCAGGAAATGTATACGTTACCTCCCCTGCACTCGAACTGCCTAACACACCACTACCACTAGTAACGCCCAGCCACTCTCCTTTCCCTGTTGAGGTTGAGACAGTAATTGTTCGTCCACCAGCACTTACGAGAGAGTGGGAGCTATCATGCGCTTGAATACGGATATCAGTTGCCATACAGCTGACTAAATTTTCTGCATGGCTAACCCTATAATGGTCGACTTGATTAGGCTCGACACAGTTACACGCCCTTAAGCCACCATCATAGTTTCTGCCGGCATTTTCATTATTATAAATATCACGCAATTCAAACTCGGTCAGAGCGACATCAAAGATTTTCACCTCATCGATATCCCCATCAAAAAAACGATCACTCAACCCCTGATCTTGCCCAATTTGAAGGTCATTATTGTTATTCACTAATGGCCCAGCAAAAGTAGCCCTGCCTGCCTCTTGGCC
>CALCCU010000276.1 GCA_937900515.1 uncultured Gammaproteobacteria bacterium
TCATTATTATTCCTCTTATATTAAATTATTATTCCTCTTATATTAAATTATAATCATGGTCACAAGGATTACTTCCTTGAGCCATGTAGGAAAACTTTAGCTTTTGTGAAAACTTTATTCTTCCGTTAACACCATTGGAAAAACATGAAAATGTCCCGAGGTATAAATCACCTTGATGGGGTTAATGTATTTATGTTGCGTCTCATAGCCCTTACTTGGGGTTTAAGCCGGATGAATGATTTTTAGATAGCAACGAAGAAGATCTTGTTGATTTATATGAATTTTCTGTCGAACCTTCACTAAGCAATGTCGATACAGATAAATAAGGATAACGCCGTCTTTGCTAGTTCAGATCATAGACCACAAGCTGGATTCATAGACAATTGAGGAGCCTAGCCCCATGGTCAAAAGACCAATTCCAAACTGTAAGCCATTGTGCAGATAGGTCAATTTACTCGTGGCGCGAAGTGGAATTGAAATGATCATTGAAAGTGTTGCCATTCCGATAATAGAGCCCACACCAAATAATAAGATATACAGCATGCTCATTGATAATGAGTGTATTGCACTTTGAGTCAGAAGGATCAGCGCTGCAGAACCGGCCAGCCCATGCATCATACCTATAAAAAATATGCGATAAGGAAATTTTTCATGGCTATGGTCATGACTACTTTCACGATGGCTTGTATCTCCTTGATGAGAATGAGCATGAAAATGAACCATGGAATTCTGATGATGGTGTAGATGATAGTGAATTCGTTGTTTAACCATTCTGCGTAGTACATCGATGCCAAGAATAACCAACATAATGCCCACTGCCAACTCAAGAAAATTTGCGGTATTAGCAGGAATGATGGTGTTCATAAAAATCACAAAACTGCCAAATAAAAACAAGGTGGTTGTATGGCCTAATCCCCATACGGCACCATGTCTAATGCTTGCTTTAAGTGAATATTGTCTGGTTGAAATTGCGGCAACAGCTGCTAAATGATCCGCTTCCAGTGCATGCCGCATACCGATTAGAAAACCAAATAAAAGTAAGCTCGTCATAATTAATCCTACCTCAACAAATTCTTGGTAATTGTTCGCCAATTAGCGTATCAATGATACGTTTGCCACCAAAGCCAGTATTCAAAATAACTTTACCGTGCGGGGATTCTGCAATTTTGCCAATGATAGCGCTATTTAAACCTGCAGGATGTTTCAACATTACGTCCAGTAACGATTCGGCATATTTTTCTGGCACTATTGCAACTAATTTGCCTTCATTCGCTAAATAAAGTGGATCCAACCCAAGTACTTCACATACGCCTCTCACTTCTTCGCGAACAGGAATCTTGACTTGTTCAAGCTCAATTGCAACAGTACTTTGGACAGCAAATTCATTGAGGATGGTAGCTAAACCACCTCTAGTAGCATCTCTCATGCAATGTATATCGGGGCATACTTTTAGCATGACTTGAATTAACTGATTTAATGGTTGGCAGTCTGTTTCGACGCTCATTTCAAGAGCAAGCTCTCCCCTTGCATCAACAATTGCAGCTCCATGGTCACCAACAAAACCATTAATAATGACTACATCCCCTACTTGTGCTCGACTAGCTAGAATATTAGTCTGTTCGGCAATCACGCCGACACCAGCCGTGTTAATAAATAGCTTGTCGGCTGCACCACGAGGTACCACTTTAGTATCACCAGTTACGATTCGTACCCCCGCTTCATCGGCTGTTTTTTTCATTGAGGCGACAATAAGCTGAAGGTCATCGATAGAAAATCCTTCTTCTATAATCATGCCACAGCTTAAATACAAGGGAATTGCACCACCCACGGCCAAGTCATTAACAGTACCAGTTACAGCCAATTTGCCTATATCGCCTCCTGGGAAAAAAAGAGGATCAACGACATATGAATCAGTTGTCATGGCTAAACGGCTACCCAGTTTAGATAAGTCACTTAGATTAAAACGAGCTTGATCTTCAAGTAACTCTAACTCTGGGCTAGCAAATCCTTTCACAAATATTTCATCAATTAAATCCTGCATGGCTTTTCCGCCAGCACCATGAGAGAGGTTGATTTTCTTTCCGCTAAATTTAGTTCTATTGAATGGTTTATTCATGCTGTTTTTTGCTCGTTATATCCATTATTAAAGTAGGCTGCACAAGCGCCTTCGCTCGATACCATCAATGCGCCCATAGGATTTTCGGGGTTACATTTTGTACCAAATATTTTGCAATCCCAGGGTTTGATTACTCCCTTCACCACTTCACCACATTGACATGATTTAGGATCGGCAATTTTTAAATTGGGTACCGCAAATTTTTTCTCAGCGTCAAAGTTCGTATAAGCTTGCTTCATGCGAACACCGGAATGATCAATAGAACCTAATCCTCGCCATTCAAAAAATTCTCGTATCTCGAATACCTGACTAATTGCTTCCAATGCTGCAGTATTACCATTAGCTTGAACAATTCGGCTGTATTGGTTTTCAACTTCACTTCGCCCCTGCTCAATTTGCTGTAATAACATCCATAAGGAATGCAAAATATCCAATGGCTCAAAGCCTGTTACCACGATGGGTTTGTGATAGTCCTTAGCAATAAAATCGAACGGGCGTTCGCCAATAACCATTGCAACATGTCCAGGAGCAAGAAAACCATCTAATTTCATATCTGGTGAATCAAGCACGGCTTTGATAGTTGGCACGGTGGTAATGTGATTACAAAACAAGGAAAAATTAGTAATTCCTTCGCGTTCAGCCTGTAATACAGTCAGTGCAGTACTAGGCATCGTTGTTTCAAAGCCAAGTCCAAAAAAGATGACTTCTTTGCTGGGATTAGCTCTAGCTAAACTCAATGCATCCATAGGTGAATATGTCATTCTTATATCTGCACCATCAGCCTTTGCTTGTAAAAGACTTTTCTTAGAACCAGGGACTCGCATGGCATCGCCAAAGGTAGTAAAAATAACATTAGGGAGCTCTGCCAAAGTGACGCAGTCATCAACTCGTCCCATCGGTAGCACACATACGGGACAACCAGGACCATGTACCATTTCAATACTATCTGGAAGCATTTGCTCGATACCATAGCGAAAAATAGTATGGGTATGACCACCGCAAAACTCCATAATTTGTAATGGTTTGGTTTGTGATGACGCCAACCTGCAAGCAATTGCATGAATTGCTTTGGTCAGAGTTTGAGCTTTTTGGGTATCTCTAAATTCATCAACAAATTTCATCTTAGCCCCTCTATTAGCTTACTTGGCCACGACTGTCTGCAAGCAGTGTATGGGTTAAATCCCACAGAATGTGATAACAAGCGACATGTACTTCTTGCACGCGATGAATGGAGTCGCTATCAACAATAAGGCAATGATCAAGCAGACCACTCCGTTTCATCTCTCCACCATCACCGCCTGCTAGACCAATGGTAACTAGGCCGAGCTCTTTAGCCTTAGCGTAGGCTTGCATTAAGTTGTGTGAGTTTCCACTTGTAGAAAAACCTATAAGTCCATCTTCTTTACGTCCATGAGCACACAATTGACGGACAAATATATGCTGAAAGCCAACATCGTTTGCTACAGCTGAATTCATTGCTGTGTCAGCAAGTAAATTAATCGCTGGTAATGCAGGTCGTCCAGCTGTAACGGGGTGTTGAAATTCAACTGAAAAATGTGCTGCATCGCAACTAGAACCGCCATTACCCATCGCTAACATTCGACCATTATTCATATAGACGGATGCGATGGCTGTGGCAGTTGCCAGTAATGCTTCAGCATTATTGGCAAAAAACTGCTGTTTGGTTGTAATACTCTCGTTTGATTTTTGCTTTATAGATTCCAGCAGTCCTTGTTGGCCTATAATCAGATCTTTATTTTTTTTATGAAGAAAAGGATAAAGATCCATCAAATGCTGATTATTGTCTTGCTCACTCATTATGGTTCGACACTCAGTTTCATTGCGTCTAACTCCAATTCGATCTCACCTAACTCCTCTAAAATTTGAAGAGTACGTGCTGCTTCCTCCTCATCAATTCGACTCATCGCAAACCCAACATGGACCAGAACCCAATCACCGACGCATGATGAAACAGGGTGTTCATCACTTACAATACATGCGATATTAATTTCTCGTTTAACTCCAGACACATTAACTTTAGCTAATAATTTATCAGCATCTGTAATCGACACTATTTGACCTGGTATACCTAGACACATTGTGATTTCCTCATAACTCTTGCAGCTGTAATCACCGCCTGACCCAATGATAAGCCACCATCATTAGTCGGAATGTTACGGTGACACAACACGTCAACTTCTTGCTTCATTAGCCCTTTCTTTACATGTTCGAACAAGGTTTTGTTTTGAAATACACCGCCAGATAGAGCAACTGTTTTTATGTTATGTTGATTCACTAACTGAATGGCTAACTGTTGAATGGCCAGAGATAATCCTCGATGAAAACGTGCTGAAATAAATGACTTCGCAATTGAACAGCGTAAATCATTCAGTAGTGATAACCACATTGGAGTTGGGTCAATCACTCCCCCTTCAACCTTAAATTCATAAGCGGGGTTTTTACTATCGAGCCAAGCTGTTTTATCTATACACGCTTCTAGTTCTATGGCTGCTTGACCTTCATATTCAACCTTTTCAAAACAGAGACCAATAGCAGCGGCAACAGCATCAAATAGACGACCAGCTGATGATGCAGTAGGACAGTTCAATTGAGAACTTAGCATTCCTTCAAATGTTGCTAATGGTTTAGATGCTAATTGTTTTACTAAACTTAATTGGCCGAACTCATTTTCGCAGCGTTGCCAACCTACACACGCTGATAAGTGCGCATAGGTGTTTCGCCATGGCTGTTTCATAGCAAGGGTTCCACCTATTAATGGTACGGGTTTGAAATGAGCTAATCGTCTACTTTCGCTATAATTTGCTAATAAAAATTCTCCGCCCCAGAGCGTATTATCATCACCATAGCCTAATCCGTCCAAAACGATACCAAGGACAGACACTTCAGTGTAAGCATATCCATTATCTGCCAAGCACGATGCGATATGTGCGTGATGATGTTGAATACTGTGAAGGCCAAGTTTAGCGTGGTTGGCTAGCTCATTACCCAGTTTGGTCGCTATGTAATCGGGGTGGGCATCAACAGCAATATGTTTAGGTTTATGTTGAAATAGGTGCTGATACAAGTCGATATTGTGTTGATAGTCAATGTAGGTGTCATAGTTTTCAAGATCACCCATATGTTGAGAGACAATGGCGAGACCATCTTTTATCAAACAAAAAGAATTTTTTAACTCCCCTCCCATTGCTAAAATGGCTGGCGAATTGGCAAATGCATCAGGTAATACTAGTGACTCAGGTGCATAACCTCGTGCTCGTCTTAGACATTGAGGCTCTCCTGCCATTATTCTCATAACCGAATCATCTAGCCGATTAACAATATCGCGATCATGCAATAAAAAATAGTCGGCAATAGATGCCAATTTGAGCTGAGCATCGTCATTATCAATACATTGCGGTATATCAGAGATATTACCTGAGGTTAGGACTAAGGGCTGGTCGAACTCCTTCATTACTAAATGATGCAGTGGACTATATGGCAACATAAAGCCTAGTTGATTTTTGCCTGGTGCGATCGAATTAGGCAAGTCAATATGATCACGTCTGTCTAATAGCACGATCGGAGCTGCTGAACATGTTAGAAGCGCCCGTTCTTGCTCATTAATATAGCAATAGCGTTCTATCATATCGATATCTT
>CALCCU010000277.1 GCA_937900515.1 uncultured Gammaproteobacteria bacterium
GCCATCGGGAGAATCAATATTTGCTTTCTTGGCTATTTCATCCTGAGTTAACTGTCGCCCTAGCGCTGACTCAATTTCACTTATCGAATCACCAAAGGTTTTATTTGCTTTTGGCTGAGATAGTCCGGCAAGCTTTAATTTCTCGGCGTTATTAAGTGGTCGCCCTATAATGGACTCTGCTTTTGTTATTGTTTGCTCAGCCTCAATTTGACCCTTGTTAGCGTTATGCTCTGCTACAGTGATTGACTGACGGAGTTTTGCTGCAACATTAAGGTCAAGTGAGTTTGATAAGCTTTCTTGGCTCATTATTGATTTTGCAGACTCAATATCACCGCCGTTAAGATATGCCCCTACTGCGGATTGAATAACGGCGCTTCTGCCTGCTGTTCTCGTAGCCACTTCTTGCGCCGGAGTTAAAGCGGGTGCAAGATTATCTATTTCAGCGTCTAAAGACTGTAGGCTTTGCGCAAACGTCGACGGAGCTGATAGCGTTGTATTTGCAGCGCCTTTTATTAGTTCATCAACGTGACTATTCATCTGCTCAAATTGCAGCTTTGTACTTTGCTGTCTTACGTTTCGTATTGCACCACCATATTCAGCGGCAAGCGTGGCAGCCAGCTGATCTCTACTCGCTTGCGATCCTTGATGCCCATCAACGGTTTCCGCCATAGTTTGACGCAAGAACTGATCGTACTGAGCTACGGTCTCGTCCCTAGACAAGTCCTCTTCTGATTGTATGCGGGTAAGCTCCTTATCCGCAGTTGCCCTCACATCATTGACGGCTTGAACTCGGCTAATGGTGTCGCCTCTAGAGCGTTTTCGCTCCTCAGCAGCCCCTAGCTGAGCCGATACGTTCTGTATTTCACTTCCCAAGCCTGTGACGGCCCGACTTACAGCCGAAGCAGTAGAAGGCGCTATACTTGCCCCTTGCGTCCTTAGCTGTGAACCTGCTTGTCTCTGTGGTAATTTTGGCATTATTTAAAAGTCCTCGCCGCACCTGAAAGTAAAGTTGAAGCAGCGCCAATCTTACCGGCCTGCTTCGCTTGTTTAGCCGCGAACAAGTCAGATTGAACACCGGCTTTAGCGCCAAACTGAATATTTAAAGCGTCAAGCTCTGCGCTCTCTGCTGATGCTCTCATTGTATCAAGAATACTCCCTGATGAGGTAGCCCCGCTTTTACCGGCTAAAGCTCTTTGCCTTCCAGCTAAGCGGTCTTGATCTTCTCTCAACCTATCAGCTTCAAAGCCAGCTGATTGCTGTCTTATCTGAGCGTCACGCTGTAATGCCTGCGACTGTTCCTTGCCTGACTTCAATTGTCCAGCAGCAGATATACCGCTACCAACAAGCCCTAGTATTTCTAGTCCAGTACACATTAGTCATTCGTCCTTACGTGAGGCATGATCGCCAATACCGTCATAGGTAGCGGCTGATCTTGCCTTAAAAATATTCTACCTTCTGTCTCGTAGCCATTAGGCCAAGACTGCTCAATGTCACCACTAAACCTAGGCGGCGAACTATCCATTGCATCGCTGGTGCTTCTGAAAAACACAGTGTCAAGATTATCAGCGTTAGGCCCAAACTTAGCGCCCAATGTTTGATAAAACCTAAATGACACCTTATTAAACCGCTTAATCTTGCCTTGAGATATGCCGTTAGCGCTTCCCGCTTCCACTCTCATCGTCTCCAAGTCGGATTGATAGCCAAGACCAACACTTGCTTTATTAACTTGACTAGCGAGCGTTACAGCACCATTAACTACGACCTCATCAGGAAGGACAGCGCCATCACCAAGAACCTGAACCGTCTGACCTTCTAAGTGATCTAAGTTAGCTAACGTATCTGTGAGGCCGTTATCATACGATACGCCTGCATCAACAAAGAAGTCCGACCCATCAACAGGGTTAAATTGATCGCGACCCTTTTCAATAACCTCTACGCCCCTGACAGTTTCACCGTTAATATAGCGCTTAACAGATAGCCATACCTGATCGGCTTCACCGTTAGGGATTACAGCAACGCTTTCGACCTGCGCAATAGTACCATCAGCGTCAGATACGCCACCGACTTCATGCCGATGCCAGCCTATAACTTCTTGATCTCGCTCGTAAGTCATCCCAAGCAAAACGCCATCACTGCGAACCATCCAGATAATAGAGTCAGGTTCTTTCTGGTAATCCATCTCAATAATTCCATCGCCGGAGATATGTTCAGCAAGCAAGGTTAAATCTGGTGCAACGTAAGAATCAGACTCAAACTGATATATAAACTGCCTCAACTTCTTGGATGAGCGCTGCAAGAACAACACCACGCCATTCGATCTAACAGGTAACACATAAGCACCGCCATACTCAGATTGACGAACAATCTTTATATTTGATGGTGTAATCGCTTCGTCACGAGTAGATGCCGACATCAAGAACTCACCGCCTACCGTCCCAATAACTAAAGACTTACCGGGTGACAACCATCTAATAGCGTTAACCTGATCTGAATTTATAGTGTAAGTTACTGCGTCATCATCAATTGAACCCGGCCCAAAGTCGTTATATATATTAGACTTTGATCCCCATACAGTCTGTGGCTGCAAAGGTGTTGCCGCATACATTAACCTATCCTCATAAAACGCAATTGAACCAGGATAACCCGTGGTAACACTAAACGCGCCAAGTCTCCACGTTGTACGAGCGGAGGTACTTACAAAGGCATTACTTACCGTTGCCGTAACATTAACAGCCGAATTAAACACGGTTATAACTGCATACCCAAAATCAGATGACTGGTCTATTCTCACCAATCTACCGACATCAGTAGCGGAAAAGGTATTTGTTGAAGCTGTTAGCGTAACCGTTCCCGTTGTTGCGCTAGGTGCGATCGTAGTTGTAGTTATGTTTTCACTTTGATACGGGCCATTAACAAATTCCTCATCATCTAGTGAGAAAGCATCAGCGCCTGTACGAGATAGTTTAGCTGGAAAGTGAGCAGGGTGAACCAAATACAAAACATCAGCAGATTGCACGAACTGAATTTCAAATAACTCCGACTCTAAATAAGTCGTAGCTAGTTCGACTATATTCGCCTCAGTAGAAAAACCAGTGCTAAAACCCGTTTCAAAGCCGCCGCCGCCTATCTCTGCACCATCACGATAAAACCTAATGTAGTTTTCACCAAACTCAAGGACATACGCTTGAGCAACGGAAAACTGAAAAGGGATCAAGCGTATCTTTTTACCAGTGTCTTTTGCGTTGGCAATATGAAGAGTACCGCCGCGACGAGTTGCTCCGCCGTGAGGGTGAATGATCATGTTCTTTAACTGTTTAACGCCATTGAAGTATTTAGCTATATCTACCCGCCCCTCAAGTCTAGGCGATAGCTCTCCAGCGGTGAAGTTAGTTTGTATCGGGGCTGCTTTAGGCATTATTGTCTCGAATTAAGCCATACATCGGCTTCAATTGATCGTGGTATACCTTCTTGCCCGTCCATAGAGCGCGCCTGCTTAATGCGGTCGCGAGATTTCTGTTCTAGCAATTGGGTCATCGCGTTGTTGTCGCTAAGATTAAATGCCAACTTTGCGCCAATCCTAACGGATAAGCACTCAACGAATAGAGAGTCGAACTGTGTTGTGTCTTCAATTCTTGCAATATACTCAATCTTAACTACATCGTTATTGGATAATAGTTTTTTGCCTTCAACCCTATGAGGCGTTAAATCATCGTCTGTCTTTAGGACTCGCAAGCAATCTGCTGGTAATTGAAATTGGTAATCAAACTCAAAGGATGGCGTTGCAGCTAGCATTGCAAGTGTCTCGCGCTTTACTGCGAAATTCCAAGGATGGGCGCGCAATACAGCATCTCGCGTGTCGTTGTAGACTAAATTACATAGTCTTGCGGCCTTGCTATCTTCTGTTAATGAGATTATCTGGCTCTCACCAATCTCATTAAGAGCGTAATTACAAATGTCAACTTCTGATGTCATTTCGTTTCCTTATAAAAAGGGGGCGAACCCCCTTGATACAATCGTCGGCTGGAAGGGCAGCCTATGAATTTAGTCGAGAGTGTAGAAAATCTCAACTGTTACTGTCCCGCCCACATTCACATCAGCGTCAAGTAGTGACAATTTAATATCTAAATCACCTAATGGATCTACTGTCTGAGATGCTACATGTTCCCACAAGCGTTTACCATAATTAGCGATGTCACCAATTAATGACGCATTACTTACTGTAGCAACATCAATACCGGCGTTTAACGCGTCAGCATCATCAGTGATTACCGTTTTGCCTGACAAGTTAAACACGCCAATATCCATAGTTGGAGCGCCAGCAGAAGCCAGATCATCCGAATAGAATTTAGAAGCGCCTAAGATGCGGGCGTTAGATGGTAGTCGAGCCACCAAGTATGTAGATGTTGCAGAGTCAGCAGCGCCAACCTCAACAGTTTCTACCCAAGAGCGCACTGCACCGTTACCAGTACCAGGCGCGCCGACTTCTTTAGGGTCGGACTCTAAGCCCGTCATCACTAACGAGCCGTTCAAGTTTACAATAGCCATTTTTAGTTACCTCTTTTAATCTTCGACACAAGCGATTTCAACAACTTTCTCTTCTTCCATACGCGTTGCGCCGAAGTCTTCACTGCGGAATACTTGTGTAGAGTAAGATTTGTCATCACGCTCAGTAATGCGAGTAATGTTATTTGAGCCTTGAGCAAGTAATAAACCATCTTGTGCCCAAGCAATTACTTGACGATCACCATTTGTATCAGTTGTTAAGCGCTGAGTACGAGTGAACGTGAAGCCCATAAATGAGTCGATTTCACCACGAACCAATGCCTTAACAGTTGCATAGTCGTTGCTAGTGATTTTATCATCAGTTAATAGGTTACTGATTTGACGTGCGCTTGCAGCCATGAACAGCGGGATATCCTCATCAACATCATTTTCTCCAAACAGCTCTTTAGCCTCGATCAATTTAGCCAAAGTTAAGCCGGTAGCTGATGCTGCAATTTTCTGGCTAGTAGGCAATACGACGTTAGTTGTTCCGCTCTTACCTGTTCGCGCCGTACCTAGTGCAGCCTCGATAATTACATCGTCACGGCTTCGGTTCATTGCCATCATTGCCGATTGAGCATAAGTTGAAGTTGGATCAATTAACATGCGCACCTTATCAGCCTGATCAATTAAGTCAGCCCATTCAAAAGTTTGCATTGTTACTGCTCGGCGTGCATGTGGGGTATCTACGCGGGGCGTATCACCATGACGAGAAGTGCGCTCTACTGCTGCTGTTGCACCAACTTGCTCATAAAAGCCGGTCTCACCAGTTTGTGACTCCATACGAGTCTTGCCAGAGAAGCGTGATTGTTTTTGTTGTGACAGCAAGTCGATATTAGCACCGTATTGCTGCACAAACGCGGTTGTGATTTCAAAAGACATAATAAGTCTCCAAAGTTAAAAGGATTATTTATGTCTAGGTTTGGGGTTATCGTTTCCGGTCCCGCTGCTAGATTTTAACGGTTCCGGCCTCGAATGAGGTTATCGGGGTAAAGCAATGAACGCATCCCACGGGGTACTACGTCCATCACTTTTAGTTCTTATAGCCGATTGTACTACTATAAGTTTTACTTATCAACCAAACTGTGCATTGAACGAGTCTTGAACCTTCCGCATAATCTGTTTATGTTCAGGATGGTGCTTATCAATATACGCAGGGTTAGCCATTAAAGTATTACGCTCATCTTCAATGTCTTGCGGTGTTTTAGCGCCTTCGTTACCGATACCTTCAAGCGTTTTGTTTTCCATCATTGCCTTGCCGATGTTGTTAAACATCTTTAAGAATGTCGGATGATTGCCCAGTGGCACGCCGTCAATCTCTGCTGAGTTAATAAAGTCAGTATCTGATTCACTTAAAAACTCACCGGCTGCACGTACTGCAATATTAGTGTTTTGCTCGAATGCATCGCCCCATTCAGCCTTTAAGCTTGTCACTGACTCATTAAACGCCGCTTCTTTTGACGCTTGAGACTGTTCACCACCAGCGAGACCTTGCTGCATTTCCCATTGGGCTATGCCTTCAACCTGTTTCTGGTTTAAGCCTAGCTCATGAGCTACACCACGGAATGATGCTTGTATTTCTTCGTTAATCTCTACGCCTTCAACCGATGGCATCTCATAGCCTTCCGCTGTTTCGGGTCGTCCAAGGCGGTCATATACGCCAGACCAATCATCATCTGTCGTCGGCATTGGGATTTTATCAGCGCCGATTAATCGCTGTGCATTCTGCCATGATTTCGCCATAGTTTCGACGCTATCAAACTTAGTTATGTTTTGATCGCCCCTCATATCTTCCGGTAGTGAGTCATACCACTTCGCGTCACCACTTGGAGTTGCCACGCCGCCAGTTGGAGCGCCTTCTTCCGGTGCTGCTTCGTCCATTAATTTATGTTTTAAATAGTTCATTTCGCTGCCCCTTCGACAGTTGTTATAAAGTCTTTTTCATTCCAGTTTAGCTTTTGGAGAATCGTTAATGCTACGTCACGCCTTGCCTCACGGATAATAATGCTGTTAGTGTCAATATTGCCGCTCAACGGTTCAAGAACGTGGCAATAGCTCAATATATCTTGAAGCACCCTCTTGCCGCTGTCGGTCTCAAATGCTTGTTGATAATCTATTTTAAGCTGCTGACTTGACATTCTTAGCCTTCCTTACCGCTTTAAGATCAATGGTTGGCGCTTCGTACTCGACGTTTCGCTGTGCGCACTTAAGGCTTATACATCGAACCTTTGTATTGTGATGATACTGCAGCATATTACTGCATTCACCACATCTTAACTCTGTGTGAATTGTCGCTTTCATTGTTGACCCCCTACGGCCTTTTGGATTGATTGACCAGCTTCACCACCTTGCTGGGCCATTTCTATCGTTTGTTGTAGTTGTTGTATTTGCGCTCGTTGCGCCTGGATGGTGTTGGTTGCTTTTTCGTCCAGCATCTTATCAGGTGACACGCCGAACGCATCCATTGTATCACGCAGTGTTTTGTTGCCATCAACATTGTCAGTTAGCAGTTGAGGGTTAAGCTGCAATAACGGACTTACAGCTTCAACAGCGCGTATAAATGATGTTGCTTCTTGCTGTCTTTGCGCCATAGTCACTTGAGACGTATATTTAAACTCGAATGACTCAGGCATTGTTTCTGGTGGTGGCCCAAATTTACGCTGCCTTAGCAGTATACCGAAGATGCGGTCTAATGCCGGCCCTAAAAACTCAGTCTGAACACGACCAAGCAACGGCCCCATCAATCTAAGTTTCTCCTCTGTACGCTGTAAAACCTCAGTCGCAGTCATTTGTGCGCCGCCCGCAAACTGTAGTTGATCAATAAAGAAAATGCTTCTTATTTTGTCTTGAAGATGCTTAACAATATCAAACCCGATGTCTGGATTTGCAGATGGCAATTGACCGATAGCCTCATTGATTGAGCCGTCGAAGATATTGATACCCCCAGGAACAGTCCGTAATGGATTTAAAAAACCGTCATTAGGCATGATAAGCGGAGGATCTACTGACTTCTGAGCTGCCTTGATAGTAACTTTCATCACCTCGTTAAGCATCTTAATGTCAGGTAGCGCAGTCATTGCGGGAGAGCGTCCGTATGTCTCCATCGGGGACTTATAAAAGCGCCCTACAGGTAGCGGGTTTTCGTGATAACCGCCTTCCTCAAGAACATGCTTATCAACTTGAAGTATGTACGTCTCTTCAAATGCCAAGTTGACCGCTGTTTTCTTGGTTTCATCTCTGTTTTTTCGGGGCTGAATACAGTGGATGATCTTGTACTTATTATCAAACTGCTCTTTCTCAATCGCTTTTAATACCGTCTTGCCTGAATTTTCACCCCACTTTGCAAAGATGCGATGCGCGGGCCATTCAAAGCGGCGGTAATTTGTATCAACTTGACCATTGGGGCCTTCTGCTATAACCATCTCAGATAATGCGCGAGACTGGCAGAGGATGCCGTTACTGCCGGGGCCTTCCGCTATAAACATGCCAGCAGTGCCGAATGCGTCATACTCCATGAAATACTCGAATGCAGACGTATAGAAAGCGGCAGAGGGTGAATTAATCTCTTGCAGCATAATATCTGATGCATTAGACAGCCATTTCTTGGAGTCGTCATCCATACCTTCGCTATTGCCGTCGAACCACTTTGATGACGGGTTAACGTTAAGCCCTATCATAGCTGATGAGAGTAGTTCATTAGCTTGGATGGGCGTAGAGTCAAACACTTTCACCTGTCGCTTTTCGCCTGGGCTTCTCTTTGTGTCAAAGTCGCTCCGTCGAGGATAAACCTGATCAGCTATCTCGCGCCAGTGGCTTTCCCATGTTCCGCGGTCAGCTTTAAGCGAGTCATACCGCTTTATAATTTTAGTTGGATTAGCCGCCATTGCTAGCTCCCTAACTTATCTTTCAACTTATCTTCTGCAATACTTTTACCTGCAAGTATCGTTGACGCTCTGCCGCCTGCGCTTACCTTCTGCCGACGAGCTAGATCAGACTTAGCCGCCGCCTTTGAAGCATCCGGCCTACTAGGCGCTGCTGGCAATGATGGCATCTTTGGCTTTTTAAATACTGACGTTACCGCCTTAACTACTCCACCCATGAGATTACTCCTTATTCATTTTATAAAGCGTTCCACAGCTAGAAAAGCCTAGCTTAGTATAGAGCCGGTCAATTGACTCTCTGTTTATTCCTGCTGACTCACCCAGCCGTATATCGTCAACGCCACAGCTCTTGCACCAGTCGATATACTTCTTAACAAGCCTATAGCCTGTTAAGCCTCCACGATGTTTTTCATCAACATATATCAGCAAGTCTGATGATGTCGTAGCGTCTAGAAAGTGATGCGCCCAATAACAGCCGAGAAACATACCTACAATAACGCCTTTCTGCTCAGACACAAAACCGCACATCTGAGCCGATGCAATTATCTGATGACCCCATGACCTACACTTATCCTCACTAAACTCATGCTCAGAATATGTTGACTCATTGTGCATTCGACTGCCCATGTCAATCATGTAGTCGATATCATCTACCGTCATATCTCTAATCAAAAGGATTGTACTCCCTATTGGAATTTTCCGAGTGCTGAACCATTCGGCGGCTTGCTGTTTTTGCTCGCTGTTTAGGCTTCCACATAACCATCATTAATGAATCAGCCATATTGGGAGAGGCAATCTTAAGCTTTGCCATGTCCTGTTTACTCATTATCTGAACTAATCCCCCAGCATTTAATTTACTTGGAACCCTGCACACCTCAGACCGAAGCGCGGCTATATTATCTATACCTTCCGAGTTAAGGCTGATCATCTCGTCTATATCCGAGTATTGACCTGTAATAACCAGCTTATACGTGTTATAGAACCTGTCAGCTAGGTCAGTATAATACTGTGATCTGTTATTCTTAAATGTTTCTGCAAATGAAAAAACTTGCTCACCTGGTGACTTAGCGCCTTTCAGATAAATATCATCAGCATTGTCTTGCCCGCTACCAGATAAAGAGCCTTTAAACATATGCCACTTAACGCGAGTACCTTCAAATGCATCAGATACCTGCCGCTTTAAGCCCGTGCCCATGCCGTCGCCATCCCATAAGAACCAATCTACTCGTTGAGCGTGGGAGAGGTCGGTGGCCCAGTCGCATTTTTCATCAATCTCACCAGTATGTTTTTCCTTTACGCACTCAATGATTGATCCGTGACGAATAACAAAACCAGCAGAGTCATTGCCGGTATCAGATGGATCGTGAGCCGCTATAACTGCGCCTCTAGGCTTGAATAACTGCGTGAATCTTGGGTCTTTATGTGCATCAATCGCCGCGTCAAACCATTCAGCTTTAATTATTGAGCCTTCAACCTCATCATTAAACTTACCTTCCCAAATCCAATCGTACTTGGCCCTAGGTAGGTTGTCCTTATCCCATACTCGTAGCTTTTCGCTTTCCTCACTGTGCCATGGATTGTCGCGCCAGTTAAGTACAATAATTAAATGGAGATCATCCTCATAATATCCGTCTCGGTCTAACTGCTTCTGATATGGAACGATAAATCTTTGTGAAAATGGATCGGCTGATGATTGAGGGTTAGCACCAAACCAGCATTCAGCGCCTGTATTGCGCAAGATAGTAGGTAGTAGCTTATCAATGGACGCTTGGCTCATCGTGTGAGCCTCTTCAAACCATGAATATTTGTAGCCCTGAGCAGACTGTATTGAATCAGGGTTACGCGCTGCACCCTTGTATTTTGTTAGTGCGCCGTTTGGGGCTTGCACCTTATCGTTCGTTATCGTCCAGCCTTCAAGATTAAGTCTAGTATTGATTGAATCAATGAATACCCTATGCACTGAATCAGATATAGAATCCTGAAATTCACGCAAGCAGTAAATGTCGGCGCGTTCAGTCTCCATTTTCAATGTGAGCATATCCCCAAAGCCGATTGATTTACCCGAGCTTCGACCGCCTATAGCAACCTTGATCTGCTTACTAGTGGTAAGGAATTTCTCTAGTTTTTTATTTACTTTGAGGATCGGCATTTACAAACTCAATTGTCCATTTATTGTCAGTTTGCACCGCGCCACCGCCTGCACCTGTTATCGCCTGCTCGACTTTATCAGAGTAGCCGTGATGAGTTAACATCATTTTAGTTATTGCAGGGTTAAAGTCTCCAGCCAAGCCACTATTGACTAGTCCAAGATGCTGAATCTCTGATATTTGACTTAAGATATCCGCAAATTCTTCCTTTCCCTCCTCTTTTGCCCAATCATAAACGACAGTCTTTGACCTGTTTATAAACTTGCACAGACCGACAACTGTAGGCACTCGCTCACCTATTTCAGCATAAGTCCTGATGTACTCATAAGACCCGTCAATAACGCCCTTAGTGTATATGGTTGGTCTACCTGCTGCCATTACTTCTCCGTTTGAGCCAGTATTACGAATGCAGCGGCGAGCATGAGGCCCAGCCGCTACCGTGCAAGTCAGTTATGACTTCAAATAGAAAGAAAACTACGCACGCTATAAAGCATAATCCTTTCATCAGTTAACCCTATGTACTGCGCTTGACACAATGATGTCTGCAGTCGTGTCCTCATTAGCCACGAACACTTCAACATAGTCACCAGTTTGGAAGTCGGCTTGCCACGGGATTGTAATTGATGATGGCTGTCCACTGCTCGCGGTTGCTGTTCTTTTGGAGTTCGCCACTATAGTTCCGTTGATAGCGATATAAGCAGATAACTCTAAGTTTGTTCCACTTACAGGAGCAACTGACACAGATGAAGTTATTGGTAGTCGGGCAGTTTTCCCGCCGTTATAGGTTACTCTACCAGCCGTTGTACCTGTAGCCTGACTAACCAATTCTACCACCCATGTTCCAGCGACTAAGACAGCAACCCCAGAAGATGCAATTACCGTTGCAGTTGCATTGCCCTGCATAGAGATTAGGCCATCCGGTCTAGTGTCGGCTATATCATCGTTACCGCGATACTCCCACAATGCATCACCAGATGTTACACCAGAGAGTATTGCGCCAGCCCCAGAGAATCTATTATTTAATAATGAGCCTATGCCACCAGCGGTAATATTTGCCGATGAGACAGCGCCCGACAAGAATGTTGCACCAGATGCTATAGTAGCTAGAAAAGTATCAGCGTAGAACGCATCAAATGTCGCGGCCCCTAAATCAAACATTGAGCCGCCGTTAACGTTTGCAACTGACACCTCAAATAACGCAGATTTCCAGCTACCTACAAAAGTCAGGCCGCTTGTCGCCATTGCTGCCGGTGAGACATTTGTGAACCTGACAATAGAACCCGTACCGTCAAACAGCCCTACCCGATCACATGACGTAATAGATACATCATTGACCCTGAATATATTGGCCAGTGTAGATGAGTAATTAAAAACTCGCCCGTTTGCACATGAAATAGTTAACCTCTCAACTCTACATGTGACATCGCTAAACGTCATCATATCCACCGAACCAGTATAGGTTAATGTATGATTTATTGAGTCAACGCCTCTTAGAGTTACGCCATCGGAAAAAGTTAACGTGTCAGTTCCCAGCGATATGTCATCGGCGATAAGGTAGGCAGTGTTAGCGGCGAGAGTTATTACTCCAGCGGCAGGGGTGGGAAGGTCGCCCTTAGCATTTACAACCACCAGTCTATTTGGTGCTATTGCCAGCGCCTCACCGCCATTTGTCACAGTGCCGGTAAAATCAACATCACCAAGTACGGTTTGAGTTCCCGCCGTATCAATAAGGTTTAAGTTTGAATCTTTGGATGTCTCGTGAACCGTCCGCGTATCGAGCGGAGATATATTGCCAGTCGAATTATCGGCAAGTAATGAGTCTATTTCAGACTGTGCATCAGCCCTGTTCTTTGCAGTCATAATGGTTCCATTGAGTTATTGCTTTTCATCATTGTATCATGGTAGGGCTTAACGAGTCACTCAACGCTATTTTTATCGCTCATAATGCCGCCCCATATTTTGCCATTATTTCTTTTTACCGAATATCCGATCATAGTTTTCATCAAAGCTCTTTTTATCGGTGGGCCTTTGCTTTGACCCCTTACCGTTTGATGGGTTCATATTCTCTCCAAATTATCCAAGCATTTATATGAAGGAAGGCTAAGCTTAAGGAGTCGAACCTATCACAGAGGTTTACTGCCGCTTGCGGAAACTCTGAGTTCCAAGATTTACCTAGCCTCACCACATATAAATACTAATTAAAGCCCTTACGACCTGAGCGGGCAAGACTCGCGGGGAGTGTGAAGGCACTTGATCAGTTCTTATTATAGCATAATTGTTATTATTCATTTGCCCATATCAACTCGTACTCATGCCATCTGCTCATATAGTCCAGCATCTTTGCTGTCTCTTCTTGTATCGGTGCTTTCTTGCCTAGACGCTTGTTATATTTTTGAATCATTGCATACATAATCTTTCTAAACGTCTCATGAGTTTCTGTTCTAGCCCATTCGTCAATTAAGTCCATGCCTGCATCATCAGTATATCGCGGCTGTTTCCCGCCCACTACCTGCTCATCTAACCCGCTTACACGCTGATCAACTTCCTCTGCTTCTTCTACGTGTAGTCGCCATGACACAATATAAAGTTCACCGTCACTGTTTTTTTCGTGCCACATTATATCCCCAGCTCTAACTGGGTCAATGCGATTACTTATCGTCAACACGTCGACTAAAGTACCGCCGGCTACAGGCTGAACGCCTTGATTCTTTTTGAGCTTCCATTTGCTTTTCATTTTATTAACCCCTGTTAGTTACAATGTTAGTTGTATTTTTCTATTGCGATCAGATAAAACATATTGTCGTTAGTCTTAACTTTCTCTAGCTCTATCATCTTTTCGTATGCCTCTTCGGGGTTATTAAAAACTTCAACCGTGCCACAGTTCCCACCATAGTATTCTGGCATGTCAAACCACATTAATCGGTATTTAAGTTTCATAATATATACCCGTTAATTCTGTCAGCTATTAGTTCCGCTTGCTTTTCTAGCTGTATTTCCTTACTGCATTCTGGATGGCTAATATGGCTTGCAGGCTTTACCTCTCCACACCATAAGCACTTCTTACCGATTACAGCGCCAGATGATTCGCAACCTACGCTGAACCCGTGACCATCAGCAGCGCCTTTGCTTGTTACTCTTCCCATGTTATTCGACATTGGGCGGCTCGGGTAGCGGCATCCAGTGAGTGACATTCATCCCATTCACATAAACTTTATCAATAAATGCTTCGCACCAAAACCACCACGCATCGCGGCCACCATTATAGAAGCAATTTTCTATTCTTGACTCATCGCCATGATGATGGCCGCCAGCGAGGCATCCCCATAAGTCCACACACTGTCCTGCTTTTGGTAGCCTATCCGTTACACTTATCCACGTACTCATACCTCTACCCCTGCCGCCTTCCATGTCTTTCGGTTGTCTGTTGATATTTCTCTATCAGCAAGCGCAGCCGCGTAAGAGTTGCATCCCCTTGTCGTGAATACGTTAGACTTGCTTAAGCCGATAACCATAGCTGAAGTGTCAGCACCTTTTTTCCTCACCCACGTTACGCACTTAGGGAACGTATCGTAAGTGTATGGCATTAGTTCAGGTTCTTTTGCTATGTCGTAGTCACAGCTAGCCCAGTCCCATGCAGGTCGAAAATCGTCGTCACTTATCACTCCTTCACATATAATTTCACCACCATCCGCATAATGCTGCATTACTACTATCTTCTCTTGCGTTGTTTTCATCTTAATTCCACCCATTATCTTCAGCACAAGCCTCAAAGCAATCATCTCTTTTCTTTCTATATTCTTCATTCAGGTTGTTGTTTAGCCTGTCCATTGCACTCATTTCTAAGTTCATCAAGGCAATTCTCATTTCTTGCTGTGTTGCTGTTTTATACCAATCGTTTTCTAGTATTCGTTTTATATACATAGTAGCCTCCACAGCTAACAAATTAATCAAAAGCGATTCGCTGTCGCTCACGTTTTATTAATGGGTTAAATTTCTATTCTGCGTAACAGTATCCGGCTTTGAATGCAAACCACATCAGGTTTACAGTTTCATTTAAATACTGTTTGCCATCGTCTGTCGTTTGATCGAGCAGTGATTCATCATTATCTGGAAATTTTAAATACCAATCTTGAAAACAAATCTGTATGTCGCCCATGCTTATCTCTCCTTTCAAATTTAACAATTCAATCAACGGCGATGCTCGCAAGCTCGCCCGCGTTATTTCTGGGTTAGCTGTACACCCACACCTGCTTGCTACCACGCCCACCCTTTGCACCTGTATACCAGCATGAGCAGAAAGCTTCTCTATCTTCGACATTCTCAGGAGGGAATCCGTATCGAACAACATCTCTATGCAGCATGTGAGGCTTAATGTCTTCATCTATGTAATCGCTAAACCGGATAGCGGCCTCTTCTGGTGAGTAATTTCCATTTAAAATGTATGCACCGTTAGAAAAATAAACCGGCTCTTCAAAAACTTCTTCAAACTTTCCCATCTTTATCTCCTCCATAGCTAACAACTCGTTCAATTGGACGGCTATCGCCGCCAGTTAATGTGGGGTTATGTGTCTTGCAGTTCATGCTCTTCAATGTCGTGACTATCACCATTAACCCTGCCATTGTTATCAATATCTTCTTTACAGCAATTTTCTGCTGCTTCTTTTGTAGTGAACACTCCGATTATGTCAAAGCCTTCATAATCGTATTCTCTGTGTGCGGTATAAACTTTCATAGTTACTCCTATTAATTTCAGTGTTTACACATAACAAAACGTATAAACAGACACGTTACAGTTTGCTCATTCTTCGCGACCTTTCACTTAGCCGCTTTGCTCAAGGTTATAACCTCCGCTATTGCCAATCAAGTTATAAGCTGCCCCGTCTCATAGTTGATTTTATACCGCTGTCTACACTCGTCACACATCACCTCATTCAATGATGGGAACA
>CALCCU010000278.1 GCA_937900515.1 uncultured Gammaproteobacteria bacterium
GGTACTGAAATTGATATCAGCTTATACGACGTGGAAGCAGAAGCAGCAGACAATACAATTGGTTCATTAGAACAAGCTTTCTCCAACGTTAATAATGCATGGCACGCATGGCAGCCGAGTACTTTAACAACTATTAATGAGTCTATCAGCGCAGGTCAAGCCATCGATGTTAAACCTGATGTTGCCGAACTAATACTTCTTGCCAAAGACTTAGCCACTAAAAGCCAAAACTTATTTAACCCTGCCGCAGGGAAATTATTTGAGCTATGGGGTTTTCACCAAGACAACTGGTTTGAAGCTCACCCGCCTCCAAGTCAACAAGATCTTAATAATTGGTTAACAAGCGCTCCTACTATGACAGATATCCATATTGAAAATGGTCAACTGAGCAGTAGTAACCCAGAAGTTAAGTTAGGCTTTGGCGCTTTTGCTAAAGGGTTTGCCGTTGATACTGCTATTGATGCACTCAAACAACAAGGTATTAAGGATGCCATCATCAATATCGGAGGTGATCTGCGTGCTATTGGCTCTCATGGAAAGCGCCCTTGGATCATCGGTATTCGTCATCCTCGCCAACAAGGCATCATCGCTTCAATTGCCCTTCAAGGTGATGAAAGTGTTTTTACATCGGGTGATTACGAACGTTTCTTCCAATATGAAGGTAAGCGCTACTCACACATTATTGACCCACGAACAGCCTACCCCGCAGATCAAGCAATGTCAGTTACTGTATTACATCCCAACGCATCTATTGCCGATGCTTCTGCCACTGCTTTATTCGTCGCAGGTAAAGACTGGCCTGAAATTGCAAAATCAATGGGAATAACGCATGTTATGTTGGTAAAACCTAATGGCGAGATTGAAATGAGCCCTCAAATGGCTGAGCGAGCTCGTCTCATAAATAAAAGTAAACCGGCAGTGATAAGGGATCTATAGACTTAGTTATGGGAAAAATAACAGCCAATGATCGGCTAATTTTTACACTGTTATTTTCAGTCATCCTTCATTTAGTCGTCGTACTAGGTGTGACCTTTGATGTTAGTTCGCCACTAACGAACCAGCGTCAAATGAGCCTAGACATCACTCTAGTTAAACAACAAACTGAAGAAACGCCCAAAGAAGCAGATTTTCTAGCTCAAGTGAATAATGATGGTGGAGGCGAGACTGAAACCAAAAAACCAGAGCCTAGCCCAGACATTCCCTTACCTCCAAAGCAGACTCCACCAGCATCTGAGGTTATTGCTCAAAAAGCACCTATAACTAATAAATCTCAACAACAAACCATTAGTATCCCTAAAAAAGAAGCAACGACGTCAGAACAGGCCAAAAAGCCAACACCTAAAAAAGCGGCCAAAGAAAATACAACCATTAGTAAAGCTATTGTTCAGAAAAAAGCTGAACGAATTGTACAAGAAGCATTAAAAACAGCTGATAAACGCCAACAAGAATCGGTTGAGCCCGCAAAGAAAACACCGCATAAATTAATACTGCCTAACCTTAGTGAAATAGCAGTCTTACAAAATAAACTTGATACAACAGCTAAAGCACTTAGCAAACGCCCAAAAAAGCGTAAATTATCGGCATCAACAAAAGAATATGCGGCGGCGGCCTATATGCGAGGCTGGGAAATGAAAGTTGAGCGCATTGGTAACTTTAATTACCCACAAGAAGCGAAACGCTTAGGTATTAATGGTAGCCTGATGCTTACAGTCGATATAAATCCAGATGGTAGTGTTCCACCAGACGGTATTGTGATCTCTCGTTCATCAGGCCATAAAATATTAGATGACGCGGCAGTTAGGATTGTACGACTCGGCGCACCTTACTCAGCTATCCCTGACAATGTCCTACAAGACAGTGATATGCTCACTATTATTCGAACTTGGAAATTTGAAACTAACCAAGGCTTATCAACGCGTTAATTATTGAGCAACTCATAGCCCATCTGAGCCTTGCTGATATTACTTAAACTAATAGGTAGCTTTTTTTCAAGGTAAGTAGCTACCAACTTTAAGTGTTCGACATCCCCACTGATTAATTCCAATTCAACTTCATGAATACGCGAATGGGCATCACTGGTAAATACTTTACCGTAATCATAGGCTAGCTCAATTTGGCTGCCGTCTTCCATGCTCAAGAGCACAGCTTGTCTAATGAAATCAGTAGTAAAAATGGTGCTAATTGAATCCCAAACAGTTGGGTTATCAATTAATTCTCTGACGGGTGTTTCATACAACTTATCAAGATCCCACTGGTCACTTTCTAGTGGGTGTTCCCACTCATCGCGTTGATGAAAACCATCGACTACCCTGCCAGACGTTTTAACTGTCTGCATCCACTGTTGGTTGCTACGACGAAGGCGTAGGCCCAATCTACCCTTTGATAAATCTAACTCTGGCGTATCGTAATAAGCACTTAGTAGTGAGATTGTTTTAATTGCTCCTGCTTTCACTCCATCAGGCCAAGTGATGGCTGATAAGTCGAGTTTATCCTCACTATTAACAATGAGTTTAATTTCTTGCTCTAAGCTCATTTCAATAATGGCCCTAGGTAATGTCCAGTATGAGAATCAGAGTGTTCAGCGATTTGTTCAGGCGTACCAACAGCGACAACAGTACCACCACCAGAGCCACCTTCTGGCCCCATATCAATCACCCAGTCCGCAGTTTTAATTACGTCTAAATTATGCTCAATTACTACGATCGTATTTCCACGGTCACGTAGTCGTTGTAGCACCTTCATCAATTGCTCAATATCGAAGAAATGCAGCCCTGTTGTGGGTTCATCAAGCACATACAGCGTTTTGCCGGTGTCACGCTTAGATAACTCTTTTGCTAATTTAATCCGCTGTGCTTCACCACCAGACAAAGTAGTCGCATTTTGACCCAACTTAATATAAGTCAGGCCTACATCCATTAATGTATCTACTTTTTTGAAAACCGTCGGAATATTTTTAAAGAATTCAGCCGCATCTTCAATCGTCATATCTAAGACATCAGTAATCGTTTTACCTTTATAACGAATATCTAACGTTTCACGGTTATAGCGCTTACCTTTACAGACATCACATGGCACATAAATATCTGGTAAAAAGTGCATTTCAACTTTAATTAATCCATCACCTTGGCAGGCTTCGCAACGTCCGCCTTTAACATTAAAACTGAACCGTCCTGGCCCGTAACCACGTGCACGAGCTTCTGGCGTACCTGCAAACAGCTCACGTACAGGAGTGAAAATGCCTGTGTAGGTTGCAGGATTAGAGCGCGGTGTTCGCCCGATTGGGCTTTGATTAATCGCAACCACTTTATCTAATTGTTCGAGTCCTAGAATTTCGCTATGTGGGGCAGGCTCATCTGATGCATTATTCAATGTTTTAGATGTCATCTTCAATAAAGTGTCATTGATCAATGTCGACTTACCCGAGCCAGATACACCTGTTACACAGGTCATTAAACCAACTGGAACATCAATATCCACATTCTTCAGATTATGTCCGCAAGCACCGCGAACACTAATCATTCGACCTTCATGAAAAGGGATCCTCATTTCTGGCACTGCAATCTTTCGCTTACCGGATAAGTATTGACCAGTAAGTGACTCCTTACTTTTCATTATTTCTTGTGGTGTTCCGCGAGCAACAATATCACCACCATGCACACCCGCACCAGGGCCGATATCCAAAACATAGTCTGCCGATCGTATCGCATCTTCATCATGCTCAACGACGATGACGGTATTACCTAAATCACGTAATTTCGTTAGCGTTCCTAGCAGACGATCATTATCACGTTGATGCAAACCAATAGAAGGCTCATCAAGAATATACATCACACCCACCAGCCCAGCACCAATCTGACTGGCCAGCCTAATTCGTTGCGCTTCACCACCTGATAACGTATCGGCACTACGAGAAAGACTTAAATAATCCAAGCCCACATTAACCAAGAAACTCAGACGTTGTGAAATTTCTAATACAATTTTGCTCGCAATTTCGCCACGATTTCCCGGAAGGCTTAATTCTTCAAAAAACTGCTTTGCTTCACCGATAGGTAAATCACTCACCTCAGGCAATGAGGTTGTACCAATAAATACATGTCGCGATGCTTCATTTAAACGCGCACCCGCACAATCAGGACAGTTACGTACCGTATGGTATTTTGCTAATTCATCTCGAACACTATTTGATTCAGTTTCGTGATAGCGGCGCTGCATATTGGGAATCACACCTTCAAAAGTGTGATTACGAGTCACACTTTTACCGCGGTCGCTCATATAGCTAAAATCAATCGTCGTCCGTCCACTACCATAAAGGATAACTTTCCGAACATTATCTGATAACTCATCAAAAGGCATATCAAGATCGAATTCATAATGTTGAGATAATGAAATTAACAATTGGTGATAATAAGCATTACGACGATCCCAGCCTCTTACCGCACCGGCATTTAGACTTAATTCTGGATGTGCAACCACACGCGCAGGATCAACAAACTGTTTAACGCCTAAACCATCACAGGTTCCACAAGCACCCGCAGGGTTATTAAACGAGAACATACGTGGCTCAAGTTCAGAAATCGAATAACCACAACTAGGGCAAGAAAAACGCGATGAAAACAAGACCTCATGATCATCATCCATAGATGCTACACGCGCTATGCCATCAGTCATTTGCAATGCTGTTTCAAATGATTCAGCCAAACGCTGCTGCAAATCAGGCCTTACTTTAAAGCGATCAACGACAGCTTCAATGGTATGTTTTTTACGTAGCTCTAACTCTGGCGGGTTTTCTAGTTCAATGATCTGACCATTCACACGCGCTCGCACAAAGCCTTGGGCACGTAGGTTTTCTAAAATATCTTTATGCTCACCTTTACGATCGGTCACGACGGGTGCCAAAAGCATCATTCGGTTGCCTTCAGGCATAGCCAAGACTAAATCCACCATCTGGCTTACTGTTTGTGCAGCCAACGGTAGGTCATGTTCAGGACATCGTGGTTCTCCCGCTCGAGCAAACAATAAGCGAAGATAGTCATAAATTTCAGTGATCGTGCCCACTGTAGATCGTGGATTATGTGAGGTCGATTTTTGCTCAATCGAAATCGCTGGCGACAAACCTTCTATATGGTCGACATCAGGTTTTTCCATCATCGATAAGAATTGGCGCGCATAAGCCGATAAAGATTCTACATAACGCCGCTGCCCTTCCGCATAAAGCGTATCGAATGCCAGTGAAGACTTACCCGAACCAGACAAGCCTGTAATGACTATCAGCGAGTCTCTAGGTAAATCTAAGTCAATATTTTTTAAGTTATGGGTGCGAGCACCGCGAATACTTATGCTTTTCATCAAGCTTCCGTATAAAATGAGCCAACAGATAAATATACTACTCAGCCAATCATGAAGCAAAAACAAACCACCGCTACTTCTATGACTGCATTAGAAAAACGCAGTATTTCAGGTCTTTCAGGCATCTTTGCATTACGAATGCTAGGGTTATTTATGATCCTGCCTGTTTTTTCTCTTGCGGCCGATCAATATACTGGTGCAACGCCTATACTCATTGGTCTTGCTATTGGTGCATATGGTCTAACCCAAGCCCTATTACAAATTCCTTTTGGCATGTTATCTGACCGAATTGGTCGGAAACGCGTCATTACAATGGGTTTATTACTGTTTGCAGCGGGTAGTGTTGTCGCCGCATCCGCCGATTCAATTTATACCGTAATCGTAGGTCGACTATTACAGGGTAGCGGAGCAATTGCGGCAGCAATAATGGCTTTAACGGCAGATCTGACCCGTGACGAACACCGCACTAAAGCCATGGCAAGCATAGGCATCAGTATCGGTTTATCCTTTTCAATAGCCCTCGCTAGTGGTGCAGCACTCGAACATTGGGTAGGTTTATCAGGCATATTCTGGGCAACAGCCGTTTTATCATTGCTGGGTATAGCTGTATTACATTTCTGGGTTCCAACACCCGAACGACTGAGTAGTCATCGAGATTTAGAACCTGTACCAACGCAATTCCTGAATGTCGTTCGCAATGCCGATATTATGCGCATGGTGATCAGCATCATGTTGTTACATTGCCTGCTTACTATCAGCTTTTTTGCTCTACCGATCTCACTGTTTGAATATGCAGGGTTAGCAAAAGACCAACAAGCACTCGCCTACTTACCTGTTCTAATCCTTGCCTTTATTGCGATGGTGCCGTTTATCATCATCGCTGAAAAGAAACGTAAGATGAAACCAGTCTTTATTGGTGCCATCATCACTCTTGGCATTGCTGAACTGGGTTGGAGCACATTAAGCAGCTCACTAGTAGGTATGTTGTTTTGCCTTTGGTTATTCTTTACTGCCTTTAATATTTTAGAAGCCAGCTTGCCATCATTAATGTCTAAGCTAAGCCCACTGGCCAACAAGGGTACCGCAATGGGCTTGTACTCCAGCGCACAATTTATCGGCGCATTTATCGGCGGTGCATCGGGCGGTTTAATTTATAGTCAGTTTAATTTATCAGGCGTATTTATCGCCGCAGCATTATTAACACTCGTCTGGTTAATCATCATTTTTCCAATGCAGCAGCCTAAACATCTTTCAACACGCATTCTTCATCTTGATGGTTTAACGAAAGACAATAAATCAGAAATCGCGACTAAACTTAATAGCATCAACGGCGTAGAAGAAGTAGTGATTGTTGCCGAAGAGCACGTCGCCTACGTTAAGTTCTCACCCGATGACATCGACAATAATGCTTTAGATGCATTTAATTCTCAGTCATCGTAGAATATTCAGACACAAAATAATTTACGCTTAAGGAGCAGCAAACTATGTCAGTAAATAAAGTAATTCTTGTAGGACGCCTAGGAGCAGAGCCAGAAAGTCGCGCCTTCCCAAATGGTGGTTCTATTTGTAACTTACGCCTTGCTACTTCAGAAAGTTGGAAAGACAAACAAACAGGCGAACGAAAAGAACGCACTGAATGGCACCGCGTAACACTTAACAACCGTTTGGGTGAAATTGCACAGCAGTACCTCCATAAAGGTTCACAAGTGTATATCGAAGGCCGTATTCAAACACGTAAATGGCAAGATCAAAGTGGTCAAGATCGCTACTCAACTGAAATTGTTGGCAATGAAATGACAATGCTAGATAGCAAAGGCGCAGGCGGCGGCGCACCACAACAAGGAGGCTATCAACAGAATGCTCCAGCACCTCAACCACGTAATGCAGCGCCACAACCTGCATCAATGTCCGCTGGCCCAGACTATGGCGCACCTCAAGGTGGAGCAGATTATCTAGATGATGACATTCCGTTCTAAATAGAATCTAAGTAAGAACCAATAAAGCTAAAAAGCCCCTTCTTAGGGGCTTTTTTATGGCAATTTCTATCCTTGTTCTGCATAAATTTAACCCATAAAACAATCATGTAAAAGTCATACATAAGCAGATTTGGGAGAGACGGAAACCCACTCTTTTAGAAAGGTATCAAACTATGTGCATCGCCATTTATCTAGCACTAATTACGCTTCTCTGGTTTTATAGTGACTTTATTCTAGAATCATATGCCTTATCAACATTATCAGGTAATGATGAGTGGATGTTAATGTCTCTAGGCTGGGAGATGCTTCCCGCTCTTTG
The DNA here is from genome assembly GCA_937900515.1 of uncultured Gammaproteobacteria bacterium. GTDB lineage: Bacteria > Pseudomonadota > Gammaproteobacteria > Nitrosococcales > Methylophagaceae. Next base: position 7,642 of record CALCCU010000278.1, read on the forward strand.
GCCTGTACTGTTATTAATGATGGTAATTGCGAGTGCCATGACGTTTTTCGTAGTTCATCGTATGACTCAGAAGTAATGTTTTCATCACGTTTATTTTGTAAATCGATAGTAATAAAAAAACGATATACTCAACTAAACAAACATGTCTATCTTTAAGATTAAACTCCACAAGCAACTGGATACGCAATGAAGAAAGTAGCCTATACCTCTATTCGCCCTACCCATGGTCTGAACCTACTCTCTCAGGAAGAGATCTATAAGCTAAGCAATCCTAGCGACGATCAATATCAGCTATTTAGAGAGTGTGCGCTTGCTGTACTCAATACTGATAATACTGAAGATGATGCTGAGCAAATATTAAGCGACTATTCTGATTTTGATATTAAGCTCACATTACAATCTAGAGGTGTGGCGCTTGAGATTTTTAATGCGCCAGCACAATCGTTTGTCGATGGTAAAATCATTATTGGTATTCAAAAGCACTTGTCATCGGTGTTAAGAGATATTGTTTATGCCGATTTCAAAGTGCTCAATGGCTCAGATACAGGCGCAACCATCACTGATAAAGTGTTCCATATCTTACGTAATGCCAATGTGGTGCGACCTAATGTGTCACCCGATTTAGTGGTGTGTTGGGGTGGCCATTCCATTCCTCGCGAAGAGTATGACTATGCCAAACATGTCGGTTATGAATTAGGTTTACGTGACCTTAATATTATTACCGGCTGTGGTATTGGTGCAATGAAAGGCCCTATGAAAGGCGCTGCTGTCGGTCATGCCAAACAACATGTCCGTAATGGTCGCTATATTGGTATTACTGAACCCGGCATTATTGCTTCTGAGTCACCTAATGCTATCGTTAATGAACTGGTTATCATGCCTGATATCGAAAAACGGTTAGAAGCATTTGTTCGTTTAGGCCACTGTATTATTGTATTTCCCGGTGGCGTCGGAACCGTTGAAGAAATTTTATATTTATTAAGTATTTTGCTTCACCCAGATAATAAAACCAGCATTCCACTCATTTTTGCAGGTCCTGAGAGTTGTCGTGGCTATTTTAGTTTATTAGATCGTTTCTTACGTCAATGTTTAGGTGATGATATTAGCGATCTCTATCAAATTATTATTTCTGAGCCCGATAAAGTTGGCAGTGCGAGCAAAAAAGCTGTTCAGGATGTTCACAATCAACGACGCACAAACAGTGAAGCCTATTACTTCAATTGGCAGCTCAATATCGCCCCTGAATTGCAGCAACCATTCGAACCCACTCATGAAAATATGGCCGCATTGCGGCTCGACCCAACCTTAGCCAAACATGAACTCGCACGACAATTACGTGCGGCATTTTCGGGTATTGTGGCAGGAAATGTTAAATCATTCGGTATTCGTGCTGTTGAGCAATATGGGCCTTACCAAATTCATGGTGAGCCTGAGTTAATGGCTGCAATAGATGAACTATTACGTGTTTTTATCAAGCAACAACGTATGAAATTGGGCCAAGGTGAATCAGACTATAAACCTTGTTATCAAATCGTTTAACACTAGGATAAAGAGACATAGCTTAGGCTTAATGAATCAACTCAAAACCAGTAACATAAACCACTTCACAGGCATGATTCCCCGTATCTTCTCGTGTTAATGAACTTAGCCAATGCCACCCATCATTTGCATCAACACGTACTAATGAGCCTGTCATGGCAATGATCTGGCCAACTTTGGCGGATTCAATCAATGTTTCAATCATATCATTCGCTGGAATCAAATGCATATTTGCACTTTGCGTTTCAATCTCACGCCGAGGGATTGGGAAAGCATTAGTACGCCAGTGATACCAACGTCCAGACTGAGATATTTCAATTTTATTTATGACGCTTTCATCAGACATTTTCTGCCAGCCTAATGCTAGATCAACAGGTGATAGATCCGACTCGCGTCCTAAAGAATAACCTTCTTTTGCTAACACTTTTGCTTTAAGTTCAAAACTGGCTAATGGAGTAATCAGGTAGTCATCAAACTTAATTTTATCTGCTCGTATGAGCTTTTTTTGTATCGGTGCATCGCTAACCTTTACACCTGGGGTTAATTGAACCGTTGCTTCTGGACCAAAGTATTTCCAACAGAACAGCATCACAACGGCAAATATTAACAACCTTCTCATTTTATCGTGACATCATTGAGCTTAAATCGTTTAGCCGCCCAGATTATAAGCAATAAGACAGGCAGCCCCATTATTGCAGTAATCAGAAAGAAGTTTTGGTAACCCACTGTTTCAACCATCGTACCTGAATAGCCACCTAGAATTTTAGGCCACAATGTCATCAGTGAGCTAAAGATGGCGTATTGAACAGCGGTAAACGATACATTGGTTAGGCTTGATAAAAAGGCGATAAATGCAGCACTTGCTAGTCCTGCTGATAAATTATCCGCCGATATAACAATATACAGCATGGTCATATCATGACCCGCTTGAGCTAACATCATAAACAATAAATTAGTCAGCGCGGACAGTAAGGCCCCTAAAAACAAAATACGCATCACACCGAAACGAACAGCTAATAAACCACCTAGAAAACCGCCCAAAATAGTCATAAACAAACCAAAGCTTTTCACCACACTCGCTATTTCCGGTTTTGTGAAACCTAAATCTTGATAGAATACGTTTGATATCACACCAAGCACAATATCAGAGATTCGATATAGGCCAATCAATGCTAATAGCAGCCACGCTAATGACCAGCCATAGCGAAGGAAAAAATCTTTAATAGGCTCAATATAGGTCGCTTCCACCATTTCTTGCTGAACAATACCCGTCAAAACAACCATTTTAGCAATGACTGCTGCAATCAATAAGGCAAATATCAAGCGAAAGAATTCAACAATAAAGCTAGCTAAAAATGGATTGCTCAGCAGGACTGTAGCCGATTCCTTAATCGAGTCAGCGAGGTTAGAACTGTATGAAAAAGTAAAAACGAAACCTGTTACAGCAGCAATAAATACCATCACGAAGCCTAGATAGTGCTTTTCTATTGTTGGGTCATCCTCAACCTTCTGTGCAGGTTCATCAATGATTAACGTGGTCAAAATCCCAACCAACATCATCATTGCCATGATGAGATAACTATATTTCCATGCAGAATAACTATAATGTTCCATCGTAGAACCAAGGTAGCTTGCTATAAACAAAGCTCCCGCTCCCGCAATCAACATGCCGATACGGTAACCTGCGATATAGCTTGATGACATTAAGGCTTGCAGCTTCGCCTCGGCAGATTCGATTCGATAAGCATCTAGTACCACATCTTGAGTTGCAGAAGAGAAGCCCAGCAATACGGCAGCCCATGCCATTGCAGTTAAGGCGTTCTCAGTAGGGTTAGTCAAAGCCATTAAGCAAATCGAGATAACAATCATCACTTGAGAGACTAATAGCCATGCTCGGCGACGGCCAAACTGTTGAGTGAGAAATGGAATCGGTAATTTATCGACTAGCGGCGCCCAAATAAATTTAAATGAGTAACCTAATGCAGCCCAACTAAAGTATGTAACTGCTGATTTATCAACGCCTGCTTCCCTCAACCATAAGCTCAATGATGAAAAAATTAATAACAAAGGTAAACCAGCTGAGATACCAAAAAACAACATGGTGATGACACGGGGATGTTTAAATGCCCTAATCGTATCAACCCATGAGTTTGTTGAGCTTTCAGCCATCATTTTGTTGTTAATTCGTAATCATAATCAATAATTAAGGGCGCATGATCAGAAAAAGACTGTTCTCGATAAATTTCTGTGGACTGAACCGTTCCTTTTAAACTCGGTGTCAGAATATGATAATCAATCCGCCAACCGACATTATTAGCTCTAGCCTGACCTCGATTCGACCACCAGGTGTATTGATGCTCTTCCTGTGGCAATTCGCGGAATGCATCAATAAAACCAACCTCATCGAATAAGGTGTCGAGCCAAGCGCGCTCTTCAGGTAAAAAGCCTGAGTTTTTCAAATTACCTTTCCAATTACGAATATCTTCATTTTTGTGTGCAATATTCCAATCGCCAGTAATAATATAGTCGCGCCCTGAGGCTTTCATTTCTTCCATCTTTGCCATCATATGATCCATACAACGGTATTTAAGCTGTTGACGTTCTTCTTTTGAAGAGCCTGAAGGCATATATAGTGATATGACACTTAAATTACCAAATTGCGCTTCAATATAACGTCCTTCGCTATCGAACTCTTCATTGCCCATACCGACAATAACGTCATCGGGTTGTTGACGACAGTACAATGCCACGCCGCTATAACCCTTTTTTACAGCATCGTGATAAAAGCATGCGTAACCTTCTGGATGATAAAGCTCATCACTTAACTGATCGATTTGAGCCTTAGTTTCTTGAATAGCAACCACATCAGCCTGTACTGACGTTAACCACTCAAAAAATCCTTTGCGCCCAGCCGCACGAATACCGTTTACATTCGCAGTAATAATTTTCATCTACTTACCCATAAGTTGTAATTGCTGAACATCATACCATTGTCTGAAAAATGCTTCGTAAGCACATAAAATAATGTATAATTCTCGGTTACTTAGGGTGTTTTTCCTTTCGTGAGGATCAATATCTTTATAAATTAAATCTAATATTTCTTTACAATTGAAATAAAGATCGGGATAATGCTCGGTTCATTATATACATATAGCTAAAATTTTCGGAGAAGTACTTTGGCAAACTCAGCACAAGCAAAAAAACGCGCTCGTCAAGCGGAAGATAGCCGCCAACGTAACGCTAGTCAACGTTCAGCAATGCGTACAACAGTTAAAAAATTGCAAACAGCAATTGCTGAGGGAAACAAAGAACAAGCAACTACAGCTTTTCAAGCAGTAGTTCCTGTTTTAGATAAAATGGCTCGTAAAGGCATCATTGCTAAAAATGCTGCAGCACGTAGCAAAAGTCGTTTGAACAACGCTGTTCGCGCACTATAAATTCAAAGCTTCATTAGCTTTATAAAAAAACCGACTTTCGTCGGTTTTTTTATATCCGTAGAAAATGGAAAAGACAAAAAGGTTCGCTTAACTAGTCACAACCAAATTATCTCGGTGAATTAACTCTGGCTCGTCAACATAGCCTAATATTGCTTCAATCTGACTGCTTGGCTTGCCCATTAGTCGACTTGCTTCATCGTAGTTATAGTTAACCAATCCACGAGCTACTTCTTTACCTGCACTATCACAGCATAAAACTAAGCTACCACGAGAGAAATCACCTTCAACCAGTTTAACGCCAACCGCGAGAACACTTCGTCCCTGTTGTCTGACAACACTAACCGCACCATCATCAAGAACAATTCGGCCTTTTACTTGTTGGGCTAATAACCATTGCTGTCTTGCAGTCATCGGTTCATCGTCAGGCCACAATAAAGTGCCCACACCAACACCCGCAGCTAGATGACGTATATTTTCAGGATCTTTGCCCGATAAGATGACCGTTGCAGCACCAGAGCGTGCAGCTCGCCTTGCTGCTAATAATTTTGTCGCCATACCGCCACGACCTAAATTCCCCGTGCCTTCTCCAGCCATATCATCTAATGCAGGATTACTTGCAGCAGAAGCGGCAATCATTCTGGCATCAGGATTATGACGAGGATCTGAGTCAAATAAACCATCTTGATCCGTCAATATAACTAATACATCAGCTTCAACTAGGTTAGCGGTCATTGCAGCTAAGGTATCGTTATCACCAAAGCGAATTTCTTCTGTCGCTATCGTATCATTTTCATTAACAACAGGTAAAACACCTAATTCTAATAAGGTATGTAATGCACTGCGTGCATTAAGATAACGACCGCGATCAGATAAATCAGAGTGCGTTAATAGAATTTGTGCTGTATGAATATCATGCTTTTTACATTCAGTAGCATAGGCTTGTATCAAGCCCATTTGGCCAACACTCGCTGCCGCTTGCAGTTGATGTAAAGCACTGGGACGTTGACTCCATCCCAGCTCTTGCATGCCGGCAGCGACTGAACCTGAAGTGACCAATACTACTTCTTTTCCTTGTCGCCTCAGAAATGCAATTTCTTCCGTGAGCCAACGAATACGGTCTCGATCTAACCCTTCTCCAACACGTGTAAGTAAGGCACTTCCGATCTTAATAACCCATCGTTTAGTATTAACCATTTGTTCATGTGGTGTTGTCACATGCTATCCCTTATCGCGTTCGGCTTCTAGTGCTGCTCTTTCTGCATCAATTACGGCTTGTTCTGCTTCCTTAATATCATCAAGGTAATCCATGATCTCAGCACAAAGCTTGTCACAGCCCTCACCTGACTGACCACTTACTCGAAAGACTTTTCCCTTCCAATCTAAACGGTCTAAAACATCTTGACACATTTCTTCACGAATATCTTCTGGGACTAAATCCATTTTATTGAGAATAAGCCACTGTTCTTGACTACCAAGAGCTTCACTATAGTGTTCCAGTTCACGATTAATGATTTCAACACTTTCTACTGGATCTTGTTTCACATCCGCAGGCGCCATATCAACCATATGTAGCAACAAGCGAGTTCGTGTTAGATGCTTCAAGAATTGAAGACCTAATCCAGCGCCTTCTGCTGCACCCTCAACTAAACCAGGCACATCGGCAATAACAAAACTACGAACATCTCGCATCGTCACTACGCCTAAATTAGGGTAGAGCGTTGTAAAGGGGTAGTCTGCAACTTTAGGTTGCGCTGCTGATACTTGAGTAATAAAGGTAGACTTACCTGCATTCGGTAAACCAAGTAAACCGATATCGGCAAGTAGTTTCATTTCTAAACGCAAATGACGTTCTTCAGCAGGTGTACCATTAGATGTCTGTCTGGGCGCGCGGTTAGTGCTCGATTTATATCGTGCATTACCTAAACCATGCCAGCCACCTTTAGCTACCAGTAGAGTATCCCCATCATTGAGTAGGTCACCGATTAACTCTTCGGTATCATTATCCCAAGCTTCGGTGCCAATGGGTACTTTGACGTATAAATCTTCGCCTTTAGCACCACTACACAACTTACCGCGACCGTGTTCGCCACGTTCAGCTTTATATGTGCGCTTGTAACGGAAATCAATCAAGGTATTAACTTGCTTATCAGCAATTAAATACAGATCACCACCATCTCCGCCGTCGCCGCCATCAGGGCCGCCAAACGGAATATATTTTTCTCTACGGAAACTTAAGCAACCATTACCACCGTTGCCTGCGCTCACCGTTATTACTGCTTCATCTACAAATTTCATTGTTTTAACCTGTAATCTGAATATCCATCATAAACGAATGTCCAGAAACAAAAAAGCCCCGCATCAGCGGGGCTTTTTAGCTGCGTTGCCCCTTGTGGGCCAAGCATTATTTAGTCAGCAATAACACTGATATATGTACGGTTTTTTGGACCTTTAGTCTCAAACAAAACCTTACCAGCTGCTTTTGCAAATAATGTGTGATCTTTACCAAGACCAACATTTTGACCTGCGTGAACTCGTGTACCACGTTGACGAATTAAAATGTTTCCGCCTAATACAGCTTCACCACCGTAACGTTTAACACCAAGACGTTTCGACTCCGAATCACGTCCGTTTCTAGTACTACCACCAGCTTTCTTATGAGCCATTTCTAAATCCTCTTGCTATTCGGAAATCTTAAGCACTGATCGCAGTGATTTGGATTTCTGTGTAAGACTGACGGTGACCCGCTTGTCTACGTGAGTGTTTACGACGACGGAACTTAACGATTTTAACTTTATCGCCACGACCGTTTTCTGTAACAGTTGCAGTTACTTTTGCGCCATCAAGGTAAGGAGCACCGACTTTAACATCGTCGCCTTCACCAACTAATAGAACTTTATCTAATTCAACCGATTCACCAGCATCAGCAAATAACTTCTCAACACGAAGTGTTTCGCCTTCTTTAACTCGGTATTGTTTACCGCCAGTCGCGACAATAGCGTACATCGCTGTCTCCAATATAATTAATGTATGTGTATTGAGGGCGCTAACCCATCAAAAGACCGGCAATTCTATCTTCTTTTTCCAAAGAGATCAAATATCTTCTTGATAGATTAGTGAAATAGTTGCGAATCATTGCGCTGCATGAGAAAGTACCCATTTTTCAAACGTACATTATAGGCGGATTTAAGCCCTGTGGATATTCAATCCATTTATTCTTTAATAAAAGACGATATGTCTGCAGTCGACACGATGATTCAATCTCGCCTGCAATCAGACGTAGTGTTAATTAATCAGCTTGGCCATTACATTATCAATAGTGGAGGTAAACGTCTTCGTCCTGCACTTGCGATTCTTTGTGCGCGGGCTTGCGGCTATAAAGAGCAGCAACACATCAATCTCGCAACAATCATTGAATTTATACATACAGCGACATTGCTTCACGATGATGTTGTTGATAATTCTGATATGCGACGTGGCAGAGAAACCGCTAATAATTTATGGGGCAATGAAGCAAGCGTCTTAGTCGGCGACTTCTTATATACCCGCTCTTTTGAAATGATGGTTGAAATGGAATCCATGCGCTTAATGCAGATTCTATCTCATACAACCAATGTTATTGCGGAAGGTGAAGTATTGCAGCTTTTAAACTGTAATGATGCCGATACGACCGAAAAAAATTACCTGCAAGTCATTCACCATAAAACAGCAAAATTATTTGAAGCAGCAGGGCAGTTAGGCGCTGTGATCTCAAAGAGTAGTGCCGACGTTGAACAAGCTATGTCTAATTACGCCATGCATTTAGGTAGCGCATTCCAGTTAGTTGATGACTTATTAGATTATAGTGAATCGAGTGACACTATTGGTAAAAACATTGGTGATGATCTTGCTGAGGGTAAGCCTACCTTACCATTAATTTATGCCATCAAACACGGTTCGGCCGAAGAGTCTCAGATAATTAGAGAAGCAATTGAGCAAGGACAGCGTGATAAAATTGATGACATTATTCAAATCATCAAAAAAACAGGTGCTATCGAATATACCGCGCAAGCTGCACGTAATGAAGTCGAGCAAGCAAAACAATGCTTAAGCATTCTTGATGACTCTGAATATAAAACTGCGCTGATAAGTCTTGCTGACTTTTCAGTTAACCGTAGCTACTGATTACCTTTATTTAAGCCAAAGAACAACTATGAGTCAGATTTATAATCACCACGTTTTTTTTTGCACCCATGAGCGAAATGATGGCAAAGCATTCTGTGAGCAGCATAATGCTAGCGAGCTGCGTGCTTATGCTAAACAACGTGTGAAAGAACTGAATCTAAAAAAAGTACGCATCAACAATGCTGGTTGTTTAAACCGCTGCGGAGTAGGACCAGTAATGGTTATTTACCCAGAAGGGACATGGTATCAATATCAAACTAAATCAGACATTGATGACATTATTTCGTCTCATATACAAAACGATACAATCGTAAAGAGATTAAAACGATGACGCCTGATGAGTATTGCCAAGATAAAGCAGCTAAAAGTGGTTCTAGCTTCTACTATAGCTTCCGGTTTTTACCTCCTATACAACGCCAAGCAATCATTGCTTTATATGCATTTTGCCGTGAAGTAGACGATACCGTCGATGAAATATCTGAAACAGATATTGCTAGAGCAAAATTAGAGTGGTGGCGTGAAGAAATTCAACGCACATTTAAAAGTGAAGCAACACACCCTGTTGGTAAAGCCTTAGAAGTTGCATTGAAAAATTTTGATCTCCATGAAGAGTATTTCATGGAGATTATCGATGGTATGGCGATGGATCTTGACCAATTTAGTTATCCAGAATTTAAACAGTTAGCACTGTATTGTCACCGTGCAGCAAGTGTAGTTGGCTTATTATCTGTTGAGATCTTCGGCTATAAGAACCGAAAAACACTTAAGTATGCCGAAAATCTTGGAATGGCCTTACAGCTTACTAATATCATCCGTGATGTGCGTGAAGATGCCGAACGTGGTCGAATTTACCTGCCACAAGATGAACTACAAAAGTTTAATATCTCCTCAGATGATCTCCTCGCTTTAAAAACAAGTCCGGAATTAACTGCACTACTCGAGTTTCAAACGCAGCGGGCTAAAGAATATTATCGTATTGCCATGGATAACCTACCTAAGGAAGATCGCTATTCACAGCGAACAGGTTTAATCATGTCAGCTATTTATGAAGCGACATTAGATGAAATCGTAAAAGATAATTTTCAAGTTATGAAACACCGCGTCTCACTAACGCCAATTAGAAAATTATGGATTGCTTGGCGAACTGCACGACGTGAAAAAAAAGCCCATAAAAGCTAAAACTATTGAACCATAAGTCCTCATCAACAAAACAAAACACCACTATTGTCATCGGCGGAGGCTGGAGCGGCCTTGCAGCTGCCGTCACGCTAGCTCAGCAAGGCCATCATGTTCACCTAATTGAAGCAGCCAAACAATTAGGTGGCCGAGCACGTAACGTTACATGGAAAAACATCACTATCGATAATGGTCAACACCTTATGATTGGCGCTTATCATCATATGTTAGCAATGATGAAGTTAGTTGGCATCGATACTGAAACTGCTTTTCACCGCCAATCGATCGATATTGAACTCCACGATCCCATCTACCCGACGCTGTATTTATCCGCTCATCACCGCTGGTTACCTTGGCCGCTATCATTGGCATGGAACCTGTGCAAAAGTGCAGGCTTAAGAGGCTTGTATCATGTAGGTAGGATTCAAAGTTCAACGAAAAATATACTCTCTAAAAAAGACATAACAGTAAGTGAGTGGCTACTATCAAAAAAACAACCCACACGTTTAATTAAACAATTATGGGAACCACTCTGTCTTGCCACTCTCAATACACCTATTGATGAGGCTTCTGCACACTTACTTGCGAAGGTACTACAGGACAGCTTAGGTAAGGGTAAATCTGACGCAGATAGCTTGATTCCAACCCGTCCTCTTGGCGATATGTTTCCTAATGCCGCAGCTATGTTTATTAAAGCTAATGGTGGTAGCGTGAGCTTAAAAACCAGAGCTAAGCAACTTATTATAAAAAATAACACGCTGTCAGGACTTCGTCTTCAAGATGGCTCTGAATTAGCAGCTGACAATATTATTGTGGCAACTAGCCCCTCACAGACTTATCAGTTACTTGCAGAACAGGCCCCTATTACTAAATTCACTGATTACCCAATCAGTACAGTCTATCTACAATATGCAAAGCATACTCGTCTCAACAAAGCGATGATTGGCTTGACGGGGACCTTAAGCCAGTGGGTATTTGATCGTAGCGAACAAAGCCCTGGCTTAATGGCTGTGGTTATCAGTGGCCCTGGAAATCATGAGTCCCTAACTAACGCTCAGTTAGTCGAGAGAGTTAAACAAGAACTTCAAAGCTATGTAGATAACTTAGCCAACGCCGAACTTACCGACAGCCTTGTTATTCGAGAAAAGCGAGCGACCTTTGCCAGTATCAAAAATATCGAAGCAACCCGCCCAATTAGTAATAGCTCGGTCGATGGCCTGTGGCTGACTGGTGATTTCATTGCTAATGCTTATCCTGCTACCTTGGAAGGTGCGATTCTCAATGGTCAATCATGTGCTCATCAAATCATTGCTCAAACATCAGAATAATTAATATGCATTAAGCATACTGGTATAATCTTTCCTCACGAATACTTTCTTATCTATCCATCACTCAGTCTAAAATCATGAACTATACAGCTAATACTTCACTTCTTAATGACACCGTTATACTCGTTACAGGTGCTGCCAATGGCATCGGTGCTGCTGTTGCAAAAACCTATGCAAACCATGGTGCGACGGTCATATTATTAGATAAAAGCATTCCAGCTTTGGAAAAAGTTTACGATGACATTGTTGCAAGTGAATCTCTTGAGCCGGCGTTATACCCACTCGATTTACAAGGTGCAAGCCTTACAGATTATGAAACCTTAGCTTCATCGATAGAAGAAAATTTTGGACGACTCGATGGTATTGTTCATTGTGCCGCCTCTTTAGGTCAGTTGGCTCCTGTTGAACATCAAGATCCACAAACATGGTTAGAAACCATGCATATCAACCTAACAGCACCTTTTTTACTGACACGTTGTTGCTTGCCTCTACTCCAAAAACAACAATCTGCTTCTATTATTTTCACGACGGATCAATATAAAGACACAGCATATTGGTCTGCTTATGGCATCAGTAAGTCAGGCATCGAATCATTTAGCAAACAATTGGCAGACGAGCTTGAGTCTGCTGGCCGAGTTCGTGTTAATTGCATTGATCCAGGAAAAGTAAAAACTGAATTGTTTTCCCGTGCATTCCCAGCTCAGGATCCTCGTAATTTGCCTGATGCTTCAGCGGTTACTCCAGCCTATTTATTTCTAATGGGTAAAGACAGTGTCAATAAAACGGGGGAGCTTATTCAGGCACAATAGAACAAGCGCCAAAAACCCATCAAACACACTCTAAGCACTTGTATTTAAACTAAATAAATAGAATGGCATAGTTCTCGCTTTATCTGAGAAAAGTAAACAGATACTAGGGTGAACACCATGGAACAACCTGTAAACACAGAAAATGTAAAACTTTCATTAGTAGGCCAGCATGGTCGTGCAGTTGATATTGCAACACCTCAACATGATTATATCGATGCTGAGCAAGTTGCTGCGCGACTTCCTGCCGTTTTACAAACTTCTCTTGATTTAGAAACTATCGTGGGTTTATTTGATAAAGAGGTGAGTAAAGTACTTGCTTATGATGGCATGTTATATCACCATCAAGGTGTACATTGTGATATTCAGATTGGCCGCCGCAGCCATCATAAATGTAATTACCGCCTAGAAATAAACGGTGTTTGGTTAGGTGAAATCACATTAACTAGACGTAGTAAATTTACTGATGATGACACTCGTTTATTCGAAGATATGCTATGCAAATTTATTTACCCTGTTCGCAACAGTATTTTATTTCATCAAGCACAGTCTGCAGCATTACAAGATAGCTTAACGGGTCTGAATAACCGCGGCGCCTTTGATGCTAGTTTGAAACGCGAAATTGACTTAGCAAACCGCCAACACACTCCATTAGCTTTAGTTGTGTTTGATATAGATCATTTCAAAGCTGTTAATGATACCTATGGCCACTCAAGTGGAGACTTAGCCTTACAATCTTTGGCTAATGTAATTACTAGTACTATGCGTAATAGCGATATTGCATTCCGTTATGGTGGTGAAGAATTTACACTTATCTTAAGTAATACGGACTCTGAGTCAGCACAATTAGTCGCTGAACGTATTCGCACAGCGGTATCAAAGCTTAGCTGTAACAATGGTCAAAAAACATTTGGTATTACTGTCAGTGCTGGTGTTGCACAGTTATCTAGAGGTGAAAATGGCACTGCATTATTTGATCGTGCTGACCATGTACTTTACCAAGCTAAAAAAGCAGGCCGCAATCAAACTAAATGTGCTGACAAGATAATAAGTAAAGATAACTAAAAACTGAATCAAAATAGTTCAATAAAAAAGGCCGTTATCTCTAACGGCCTTTTTTGTTTCTCTAAAAGTTAATAAGCTAAGCTATTTTCTTATCCGCCCTGCACTTCTGCTTGATGTCGGTTTACTGACTCGTTTCTGACGTGACTTTTTATCAACTGTATCAATAGGACGTAACTTCTTCTCACGCTGAGATCGTCCTTGTTTCTCTTCAATTTGAGCTGTTAGCCCCACCTCTTCGTATAACATTTCAAGATCTTTGTCCTGGAGCATCATCCACTTACCCATTTTGAGCTGTTTTGGAATAATGACAGGTCCATAACGTACGCGCATTAATCGACTAACTTGAACACCTTGGCTTTCCCATAAACGACGAACTTCACGATTTCGGCCTTCTTGAATAACAACGTGGAACCAGCTATTTGCTCCTTCACCACCAGCAGGTTGAATATCAGCAAACTGGGCCTTACCGTCCTCTAATTCAACACCATCACGTAGGGTTTGCATCATTTCGCTAGTCACTTCTCCCAAGACACGTACCGCATATTCACGATCCATTTCATTAGATGGGTGCATCAAGGTATTCGCTAGCTCACCATCAGTAGTCAAAATAATCAAACCACTGGTATTGATATCTAAACGTCCTACACTCACCCAACGACCTTGTTCAGGGGCAGGTAGTGATTGGAAAATAGTACGTCGACCTTCTGGATCATTACGAGTACAAACCTCACCGACTGGTTTGTTGTACAGAATGACCTGTTGGGCAGTTTTTTGCCATAAGCGCTTAGGCGATAACATTCTGCCTTCTAGCTTCACGGCATCGCCAAAACTGATTTGATCACCTAACTCAGCAACATTGCCATTAACGGTTACCTTGCCATCTTGAATCATCGTTTCAAGCCCACGACGTGAGCCGTAACCTGCTCGAGCTAATACTTTTTGGATTCGTTCACTCATTCTATTGTCTCCCGACATTGTGTGACTTATAGAGTACTCAAATTTCCTCTAGTCTTATTTATAACTCAACCCCATCGCTGCTCGTACTTCATCTAAAGTATCGCGGGCAACTTCACGCGCAGCCTCATTACCATCTTCAATAATTCGACGCACATCTTCAGGGTGAGCACTTAAATCTTCTGCACGTTCACGAATTGGTTTCAATTCAGCGCAGATAGAATCAATTAATGGCCCTTTACACTCTAAACAGCCAATTCCAGCACTACGACAACCTTCCTGCACCCATTTTTTTTGGCCATCATCAGAATAGACTTCATGCAACTGCCAAACTGGGCATTTATCTGGGTCGCCCGGGTCGCTAAGACGAACACGATTAGTATCCGTCGGCATTTTCTTAACTTTTTCAGCAATAGATGCTTCAGATTCACGTAAAGAAATAGTATTCCCATACGATTTAGACATTTTCTGACCATCTAAACCAGGCATTTTTGATGCTGGCGTTAACAAGGCTTGAGGCTCTGGTAAGATAACCTTACCACCACCTTCCAGATAACCGAATAAGCGTTCACTATCACCTAGAGCTAAGTTCTGTTGACTCTTTAGTAATTCACGTGCTGTCTCTAATGCTTCTGCATCGCCCTGCTCTGTGTAGGCTTTACGTAAGTTGGTATACAACTTAGCATTTTTCTTACCCATCTTTTTAATAGCAGCTTCTGCTTTTTCTTCAAAGTCTTTTTCACGACCGTAAATATGATTAAAACGGCGTGCTACTTCGCGTGTTAATTCAACATGCACCACTTGATCTTCACCTACCGGCACTTGTCCGGCACGATAGATTAAAATATCTGCACTTTGAAGTAATGGATACCCTAAGAAACCATAAGTCGAAAGGTCTTTTTCTTTTAATTTTTCTTGCTGATCTTTGTACGTCGGAACACGTTCAAGCCATGAGATCGGTGTCATCATTGACAATAATAAGTGCAATTCAGCATGCTCAGGCACTTTCGACTGTAAAAACAATGATACAGCAGAAGGTTCGATACCTGCTGCAATCCAGTCAATAACCATTTCCCACACACTTTCTTCAATGATTTGACTATCTTCATAATGTGTAGTCAAGGCATGCCAGTCAGCCACAAAAAAGAAACAATCAAATTCATGTTGAAGCTTGATCCAGTTTTTCAGTACACCATGATAGTGTCCAAGATGCAGTTGCCCAGTTGGGCGCATGCCTGAAACGATTCGACGGGATTGTAATGCTACCGTATCCAATGTGTTCTCCTGCTTATCTGTTAGCTAAGCTGTGTTTAAAGAATTAAAAATATTTCTGGTGGAATATAAAATAAAAGACCTAGTAGGCTAAAAAAGGCATTTATCAATGGCCATAGAACTAAACTACCTAATCCAATGTAAAGTAGTCCTACAAGAATAAAGATACCGTACGGCTCTATTTGTTGAACTTTCCACGCTAGTGGTCCAGGTAAAAAACTTACTAATACTCGTCCACCATCTAATGGCGGTAAAGGTAGTAAATTAAAAATCATCATCATGGTATTTATCAAAACACCAGCAACGCCCATATACACCATTGGTGGTCCAATATTGATGCCAGACTGCGTTAATAATATCCCAATTTTTACGACCATTGCCCATATAGCTGCCATGGTTAAGTTAGCCACTGGCCCAGCTAAAGCAACCCATGCCATATCAGACTTGGGCTTGCGTAAGTTTTGATACGTGACTGGAACAGGCTTCGCCCAGCCAAACATCATACCCGTTAACATCAACATTAAGCCTGGAACAACTAAAGTGCCTAAAGGATCAACATGTTTAATTGGGTTAAGCGTGAGTCGCCCCATCATTTGTGCAGTACGGTCGCCAAGCTGCAATGCTGCCCAACCATGTGCCACTTCATGTACCGTGATCGCTAAAATAACAGGAAGAGCCCAGATAATAATTTTCTGGACTAAACTAAACTCATCCACCGATAACTTCCTGTCCACCCATATAAGGACGAAGCGCTTCTGGAATATGAATTCGGCCTTGCTCATCCTGATGATTTTCCATCACCGCTAACAAAGTACGCCCCACCGCTAAACCAGAACCATTAAGTGTATGCACTAATTCAGGCTTACCTGTTTCAGGATTACGCCAGCGAGCTTGTAGGCGGCGTGCTTGGAAGTCTTGGAAGTTACTACATGATGAAATTTCACGGTAGGTTTTCTGACTTGGTAACCACACTTCTAAATCATAGGTTTTACTTGACGAGAAGCCTAAATCGCCAATACATAACATCACTTTACGATATGGTAATTCTAATTTTTGTAAAATACTTTCTGCATGACCCGTTAATGCTTCATGCGCCGCATCAGACTCTTCT
>CALCCU010000279.1 GCA_937900515.1 uncultured Gammaproteobacteria bacterium
TAACTGTATTGTTATGAAGCCTGCGGAAAATACGCCCTTCTCATTAATTAAAGTAATGGAAGTAATCGGCGATTTATTACCACCAGGTGTATTAAATATTGTCAATGGTTTTGGTCGTGAAGCAGGTGAAGCATTAGCAACTAGCAAACGTATTGCAAAAATCGCATTCACAGGTTCTACTCCAGTTGGTGCGCACATCATGAAAGCAGCTGCTGAAAACATCATTCCATCAACGGTTGAGCTGGGCGGCAAATCACCGAACATCTTCTTCGAAGATATTATGAATCAAGAGGAAGACTATATTAATAAGTGTGCTGAAGGTTTAGTTCTAGCCTTTTTCAATCAAGGTGAAGTATGTACCTGTCCTTCTCGTGCACTTATTCAAGAAAGTATTTACGATGAATTCATGGCGATTGTACTTGAGCGAGCCAAAAATATTAAACGTGGTGATCCATTAGATACTACGGTTCAAGTAGGTGCTCAAGCATCGAAACAGCAATTCGACGTAATCATGAATTATATTGAAGTTGGTAAGCAAGAAGGTGCTGAGGTTTTAATTGGCGGTAATGTTGCTCAAGTAGGTGAAGACTTTGATGAAGGTTTCTATATTGAACCAACATTGATGAAAGGCAATAATAAAATGCGGATCTTCCAAGAAGAAATTTTTGGACCTGTAGTAGCTGTTACAACATTTAAAGATGAAGCAGAAGCCCTCGAAATCGCTAATGATACTGAGTTTGGTTTAGGTTCTGGTGTTTGGACTCGTGATATGAACCTTGCTTATCGCATGGGTCGAGGCATTCAAGCTGGTCGTGTTTGGACTAACTGTTACCACTTATACCCTGCTCATGCCGCATTTGGTGGGTATAAAAAATCAGGTGTTGGACGTGAAACGCACAAAATGATGCTTGATCATTACCAACAAACTAAAAACTTATTAGTTAGTTATAGCACAAGCCCTCTCGGCTTCTTCTAGTAGTTCTAACTCCTAAAATCGTTCCATCAATTTATTTGGTGGGGCGATTTTTTGTTTTAACGAGTTACAATTCTTATCACTTGCAAGCTATACTCTAGCTTGAATTAACTATATAGGTTCTTCGTATGTCTGAAGAGAATATTGAATCAACATTAAATGAAGATCGTCACTTTCCACCAAGTGCTGATTTTATTCGTTCTGCAGCCAATAATGCAGAAAAGCTGGCAGACTTGTATCAACAAGCCGATGCTGACAATACAGAATTTTGGGCAAATCAAGCTCGTGCTGAGATCGACTGGCAAACGCCCTTCTCAACGACATTAGATGATTCGAATGCTCCTTTCTTTCGTTGGTTTCCTGGTGGGAAATTAAACGTTTCATATAACTGTCTTGATCGCCAGCTAGAAAAAAATGCTGATAAAACAGCTATTATATTCGAAGCTGATAATGGTGACGTCGAATATATAAATTATCGTGAACTCCATCGTCGTGTCTGTGTATTTGCTAATGCACTAAAAGCGCAAGGTATCGAGCAAGGCGATCGAGTCATCATTTATATGCCAATGATTTCCGAAGCAGTTATCGCTATGCAAGCCTGTGCTCGTATTGGTGCTATCCACTCAGTTGTATTTGGTGGATTTTCATCATCTTCATTACGCGATCGTATTGAAGATACACAAGCAAAAATGGTGATTACTGCCGATGGTGGTAATCGAGGCGGTAGAGTCATTGAATTAAAAGCGACAACTGATAGTGCATTAGAGCAAGATTGCGAAAGCGTTCAATCCGTAATCGTTCTAAAACGTACAGGCCATGATATTACGATGCATGCCGATCGTGATATTTGGTGGCATGATGCAGAACAAGGCCAATCAAACGAATGTGATCCTGTTTGGGTTGATGCTACGCATCCTCTTTTCTTGCTATATACATCCGGCTCAACGGGCAAACCAAAAGGTATCCAGCATTCTTCTGGAGGTTATTTACTTAATGCTATCACCACAATGCGTTGGGTATTTGATATTAACGATACTGATGTATTTTGGTGTACTGCGGATGTTGGTTGGATCACTGGCCATACCTACGTAGCTTATGGCCCGCTTGCTACGGGTGCAACAATTGTTATTTTTGAAGGTGTACCAACCTACCCTGATGCAGGTCGTTTCTGGGATATGTGTGAACGCCACCGCGTTAGTATTTTCTACACAGCCCCAACAGCAATTCGTGCACTGATGAAAGCAGGTGACGATATTCCAAATAGTTATGATTTATCAAAACTACGCTTATTAGGTACCGTTGGTGAGCCTATCAACCCTAAAGCATGGATGTGGTATCACACTATTATTGGCAAAGAAAAATGTCCAATTGTTGATACATGGTGGCAAACAGAAACGGGGGCTCATATGGTTGCACCAATGCCTGTTACTACAACTACCAAGCCCGGTTCATGTACACGCGCTTTACCAGGTATTGATGCAACAATTGTTAATGATGATGGTGAAGAGATTACTAAACCAAACCAAGGTGGTTATTTAGTTATTCGTAAACCATGGCCTTCAATGATTCAAACCGTTTGGAATGATGACGAACGCTATAAAAGCACGTACTGGCCAATGTTTGATGGTAAATATTACCTTGCTGGTGATAGCGCTCGCCGTGATGATGAGGGTTACTTCTGGATCATGGGTCGTATTGATGACGTTCTCAATGTATCTGGTCACCGTCTTGGCACGATGGAAATCGAGTCAGCACTAGTTGCACATCCACGGGTAGCAGAAGCCGCAGTTGTAGGCCAACCGCATGAAGTCAAAGGTGAGGCGGTATTCGCCTATGTCGTACTACAAGGCGAGCGCCCTGCTGGCGGTGTTGATAATGAATTAACACAAGAGCTACGTAATTGGGTTGGTAAACAGATTGGTGCTATCGCTAAACCTGATGATATTCGTTACTCTGATAACCTTCCCAAAACACGGTCGGGTAAAAT
This sequence comes from uncultured Gammaproteobacteria bacterium, assembly GCA_937900515.1. Lineage (GTDB taxonomy): Bacteria > Pseudomonadota > Gammaproteobacteria > Nitrosococcales > Methylophagaceae. The sequence goes on from CALCCU010000279.1 coordinate 2,961, forward strand.
AATGCGTCGACTATTGCGCACAATCGCTAAAGGTGAAGAAATTACCTCTGATACATCAACTTTAGAAAATGAATCTATCTTACTACAGCTGCAAGGTAAGGCTTAGTGGCAAAACAGCACGTCGAACAAGAACACACACAACGTCTCGATAAATGGCTATGGGCTGCGCGCTTTTATAAAACGCGTAGCCTTGCTGTTGAAGCCATTAGTGGTGGTAAAGTTCATCTAAATAACAATCGTGTTAAACCAAGCCGTACAGTTAAGCTTGACGATGTATTAACCATTTCCAAACCACCCTACGAACATGAAATCACTATCTTAGGACTTAATGCTCAGCGTAGACCAGCTATTGAAGCTCAGCAGCTTTATGTTGAGAGCTCAGAAAGTATAGAGAAAAGACAAAAACTACAAGAAGAAATAAAAAATCAACCGCTTGGCTTTCGTCATGATAAAGGTCGTCCGAATAAACGCGATCGCCGTCATATAATTAAATTTACTCGCCAACAGTAATGACTAAATCAATACTTGAGCATATTGATAGTAGCCAACCGCAGTTAAGTTATGCCGTAGAATTACAAAATTCTGTAGCTAAAGTAGGCTTCGACTGGGACAATACTGAAGGAGTTATTTCCAAAGTTCATGAAGAACTTAATGAAGTAATCGATGAAATTGGTATAGAAAATAACCAGCAAAGACTACTCGATGAAATTGGTGATTTATTATTTGTTTGCAGTAGCTTAGCGCGTCATCTTCATGTAGACCCGCAGAAAGCTATCACTCATGCAAATCAAAAGTTTTATCGTCGATTTTCACAACTAGAACAACTTGCCGTAAAGAATAAACTGGATATTAAGCAATGCAGTTTAGATGAACTTGATGGCCTTTGGGATGAAGTAAAACGGTTAGAAAAACAGGATAACTCCTAGTTATTTAGTCTTAAATTGCTGCTGTCCACTGTAAACCAGAAAATGCTTTCCTTTCGCTCGAGCCACCATCGCAATCCCAATTTGTTGTGCTAAACGCAGCCCCATCTCTGTCACTCCAGATCTAGATAACAATAGCGGTACTTTCATTTGAGCAACTTTAATCACCATCTCAGAAGTTAAGCGCCCCGTTGTGTAAAACACCTTATCCTCACCGGTAACATCATTAAGCCACATCCAGCCTGAGATCGCATCAACCGCATTATGGCGTCCAACATCTTCAATGAAAACATCAACCTGATTGTCTCGACACAATGCACAACCATGTACTGCTCCAGCTTGTTTGTACATTTGATTGTACTCAGCTAAACCATCTAATACGCGATAAATAGATTCAGCACTGAATAATGGCGGTTTTATCGACAAGTCATTCAATGACTCTAAAACATTACCAAACATCGTACCCTGACCACAACCGCTTGTAACAGTACGTTTAGAGATTATCTTATCAATGTCAGGATTAGCTTGTTTGGTCGTCACTGCGACCGCTTCAACGTCCCACTCGACCTGAATAGCAATAATATGATCAAGCGATGTAACTAAGCCTTGATTACGTAAATAACCGAGTGTTAATAATTCAGGTTGTGACCCCATTGTCATCAAAGTCACAATCTCACGTTTATCCAGATAAATCGTAAGTGGTCTTTCACCTGTTAATGATAACTCACGCTCATTACCGCTCTCATCCAGTACTGTAGTCGAATGTAATGACTCAATGCCAGAATCTGACATAATCGGACGATATTTAGCCACCTGTCACACTCATATGTCTAAAAATGACAGGTTGTTCTTTAATATTAAAGTCATGACCTTCTGGTTTGATTTTCATTGAATCAATGATAGCTTGTTTTAAGCGGTCAATATTATTGGGGTGGGCTCGAATAATGGCTCGTAAATCAACCGAATGCTCCTGTCCTAGGCAGAGTAGCAAGCGACCTTCAGTAGTGACACGTACACGGTTACAGCTTTCACAGAAATTATGACTATGGGGTGATATAAAGCCTATTTTGCTTTTAGAACCTTTAACAGTGTAATAACGTGATGGCCCACCTGTTGTCATATCAGATGACGCTAGCTCAAGTGTATTGTTCAGAGCTGCCAACACTTCATCACTAGAGCAATAACTCTCCTCACGCTCATGGCTAACCTGACCTAATGGCATTTCTTCGATATAAGAAATATCTAAACCATTTTCAATAGCAAAATGAGCTAAATCAACGATCTCATCATCATTACGGCCTTTCATAATCACTGCGTTTAGCTTTATCTTTTCAAAACCAGCATCTTTAGCTGCTTGAATACCAGCAAGTACATTATTTAGCTCACCAGTACGAGTGAGCTCTTTAAAACGTTCCGGCTTTAAAGAATCTAAACTGATATTGATTCTATCTACACCTTCATCTTTCATGCCCTGAGCATATTTTACTAACTGTGAACCGTTGGTCGTAATATTGAGTTCTTTTAACGATGTTGTCTGTTTTAACTTGCCAACTTGTTCGAATAACCAGTCAACATTACGTCTAACTAAAGGCTCACCACCTGTTATACGTATATTCTCTACACCAAGCTCACAGAAAGCACGTAGAAGAAAAGCAACCTCTTCTAACGTTAATAACTGTTCACGAGGCATAAACGTCATTTCCTCGTCCATACAATAAACACAACGAAAATCGCATCGGTCTGTAATAGACATACGTACATAGGTCACTTTGCGACCATAGCGATCAATGAGTTGTGATTTAGAATCTATCATCGTAGAAATTTTATAAAAACGTTACCTGTGGGTTTATCTGCATCAATTATATACCGTTAATGCCGTCCAGAAAGCCCTAATACAAACAAGCCCCGATTAAACGGGGCTTGAAGGCTAAACAATCTATTTAGTGACGATATTAATCATCACCAGACATTGCACCTAATAAGTGTAATAAGCTAGTGAACAAATTGTAAATCGTTACATATAAGGTAACAGTTGCCATGATGTAGTTAGTTTCACCACCATGAATGATTTGACTTGTTTCATATAAAATCAAACCAGACATCAGTAGAATAAACATAGCAGAAACAGCCAACGATAAACCTGGCATTTCAAAGAACATGGCACCGATACCTGCTAGGAAGGCAACTAAAATACCTACCATTAAGAAACCACCCATAAAGCTAAAGTCTTTTTCACTCTTAACGGCATAAGCTGAAAGCGCAAGGAAAATAACGCCTGTACCACCTAATGCTTGCATGACAATTTCAGAACCACCCTGCATACTTAAGTAATAGTTAACAATTGGCCCTAAAGTCAGCCCCATAAAGCCCGTCAGCGCAAAAACAGACGCTAAACCCCACACGCTATTACGTAGTTTAGTTGTTAAAAACAATAAGCCGAAATAACCAACTAGGGTAATAATCATACCTGGATGAGGCAGATTGAATACCATAGACAATCCCGCTGTCAATGCACTAAACATAAGGGTTAGCGACAATAAGCTATAGGTATTTCTAAGAAGCTTATTCGTTGCCAATACTGATTGTTGTGGGCGAACAACCGTTGATTGAGAATCGTAATTCATCAATTTTTCTCCAGTTATAATTAATAATGTATTAATAGAGACCCAGATCCTACCTTATAAGTTCATAAGTGCAAACACCATGATTTATATTTATGTCTGAGTTGCTAGAAATAAAATTAATTTAAAAAATTAGTTGCCTTATAAAGGCTAGATGCG
>CALCCU010000280.1 GCA_937900515.1 uncultured Gammaproteobacteria bacterium
ACACCCAAAATTTACCGCCTCCGAAAACTTTAACGGCTACATTGCAAAAAGCTTTAATCTTATTTCAAAAAAATTTTTAAGAGCTAGCCTCAACAGCTGACTAGCCCTTAGTAAAAACCACTTGCTAACCCTGTAATAAACTAAGGGCCGACTGCGGTATTGAATTAGCCTGAGCTAGAATTGATGTACCAGCTTGTTGCAAAATCTGAGCTCGTGTCAGTTTTGCTGTTTCAGCGGCAAAATCAGCATCTAAAATACGACTACGCGCAGCAGCAGTATTTTCAGAAAAACTCTGCACATTTGAAATAACAGATTCAAATCTATTCTGCACGGCACCAAAGGTCGCACGCAATGTACTCACAGAATCGATGTTAGTATCCGATGTTCCTAAGGCAGTATCAGCACCTGTTGACGTACTTACATCTGCGGCTGTTAAGCTAAGATTTCCGGCAGTCACAGATACTGTCTGACCTGAGTCGGCACCTGTTTGAAACTGAATCGTTCCACCCCCAGAAAGAAGAGCGACACCATTAAACTTAGTATCTGAGATAATTGCTGTATTAGTCGCTTCTAATTGGGTAACCTCAGCTTGCAGACCTGTTCTGTCTTCAACCGTGCCACTTGCAGACTGCACTGCAATCTCACGAATTCGTTGTAAATTTGCAGATATTTCAGCCAATGCACCCTCACCCACTTGCGCAAGAGAGATTCCATCTAATGCATTTCGAGCGGCTTGATTCGAGCCTCGAATATCTGCAGTCATTCTTTCTGCCGAATATAAACCCGCAGCATCATCTTTAGCACTATTAACTCTTAAGCCTGAGGATAATCTTTGGAGCGATTGATTTAAGTCACCTTGCGACTTCGAAAGATTTCGCTGCGCATTTAACGAAGCGATATTGGTATTTACTACTAAAGCCATAACAGCTCTCCTATTATTTAACCATATTTAAATATTCACAACCTGCCTAAGTTGTGAGCAGGTACGGGTTAAATAAAAGCACAAGCTATGCCAATTAATATAAGACAATATTATCAATAACTTACATGCAATTATATTGTCCCACCATCTATCTATCGTTGATCTGTCAAAAATTTATCTTTTGCAAATTGCTTCAAACCATATGTCAGAGTAGTTACTCAATTGATAATGAGATAGCACCCATTTTTGCAATTGAACGCCTTGCTCCCTAAGTGTCTCAGGATCAGCGAGAGCTGCTCTTACCGCTTTTTTCCATGCAGCAACTGTATTTTCAACTCTTGTTACTGGCGGGTTACTGGTCTGATACGGACAAATATCTGTACAAATTACAGGCCAGCCCAAAACACCATATTCTAATAATCGTAAGTTACTTTTTGCTTCATTAAAAGGGTGAAGCTCTAATGGGGCAATCGCTAGGTTCAAATCGAGAGAGGCCATTTTATCAGGATATTCAGCGAGTGATGCGAACGGGTGATATTCATGTAAATAAGACTTTAACTCTTCTGGCGCCATTCCCATAAACACCCAATCAACATCCTGTGCCGTTTCTTTGACAAGCTCAACAATCATATCTAGGTCGCCACGGTGAAGCTCTCCTCCAGCCCAGCCAACGCGAAGTTTATCTCTGCTTACCGGCTCTGGGGGCGTCACTTTTTCCCAGCGACTCATATCAATACTGTTTGGCACAACGATAATATCATCACAAAACTCTGCATATGCATCAGCGAGTGGCTGAGTTGATACGATTAAACGATCACATAGTGCCAGTGTTCTTCTCAAGCGGTGACGGATATCTTTATGCATCAATCGCCTTGCATCATTCTTTTTAGGTAATGAAATAATAAGATCATCAAGCGAGAAAACGATAAACGTATCTGTCTCAGCCTTCAACCATTGCAAGAATGTGAACATTTCATCCTGAAGAGCATTGTTCAAATAGACAATATCAGGCTTTGCTCTTAACACTTCAAATGTTGAAGGAATAAAAGGTGAGGTAGTATTTTCATGATTCGGTAAATAACATATTTCAATTCGCCCCTCTTTCGCCAACATATTTAAAGGACCTCTGGTACGAAATTCTCCAATAGCGCCAGGACTAAAAGGAAAAGCCATAATTCGAGGACAGCCATCATATTGCTCTCGCCAACCTAGACTAATCTTATTCTGAATAGAATAATTAGCATCCATCAATGATAGGTTTCGATTATATGTTGATTCGTGTTCTACATATCGATGCCAACGGCTCAACATCACCTGCTCAGCACCATCATTATTAAAGCTGGTAACACCATTCCCCTCTTGTGACAGCTTAAAGTCTTGTCTTACAACAGCATCTGGCGTCCAAATATTTCTATAACCTTGTTCTTTTAGTTTTAAGCAAAAATCAGCTACACAAAAATGGGTATTTGATAGCTCTACTTCGTCTAACCCTCCTACCGAACTAAATTTTGCTTTATTGACGATAAATGCTGCACTTGATACAAGCGCATATTCTTGAGCAAGTCGCGCTCTATCCATATAACCAGCATCATCATACTGTGCTCCACAAAACAAACCACTTACATCATTTGAAGTACCTAATACACCACCTGCATGAATAACTTTATGAGGGCTAGCTTCTTCAACGGTTTTGAGTCCCACGACCCCAGTATCATGATACTGAGCATGACTCATCAGTACCGCCATCCAATCCTCATTTACTGGCATCACTAGACTAGATAATACAAGCACATAATCACCCAGAGCATGGGAAACACCATAATTTATCGCAGCTGAATAATTTGGTTGATTGAAATTTAATAGCTGTAATTTATCACCGAAAGATTCCTTAAACTCTTCAAATATATAGGGCATATCCTCTATATCGCTCATCTGATCGACGATAAGAAGCTCATAATTTGGATAGTTTGTATTCGCAATTAAAGAATTAACGGCAGCAACGAATGCCGAAGCATTATTCTTGTTCGCCACAACAACAGAAATGAGAGGTGGAGCGTTGTAAAGGTACTTTGTTTGAAAGGTATTGTCAGGCAAAAGAAGTACCCGCGCACTCAGCCCTTGTCTATCAATATGGGCAACACGAACAGCTAGCTCATTATCCTTCATTACTTCTTGATCAACACTAAGCTCTTTAGCCGAGTATAAAACATCAGCAATATGTCCAAAAACGGACGCACCCCAAGTTTCATAGATATGAAAAGCTAAATCAGTAATATCCACATAGGCAAGCCCCGTGTAACCACCAATATGCTCAAAGGTATCTCGTCGAACCATCGCAGAACGACCTAGATACGAACTTGATCGCAATAGTTCTAAATTAAAGTCAGGTTTAAATAATAGCTCTGACTGTTCATCTGAGCTCATCTCATCACTGTATATAAAACGATAATCGCTATTATCATTAATACAGTCAGCAAATGACCAAAGAGTATGAGGTAACAGTTTATCGCCTGGCATTAGCTGAAAGATCCAATCTAAACCTGTTTCAGCCACAGCCTGATTAATGGTTTCATTTAAACTTGACTGTAATTGAATCCATTCAATATTATCGGGCAGATCCATCAAAAATTCTGGCTGAGGTTCCGAACTGATGATAGATAATCCCCATGCGCCATAAAGCTGTTGTTCTAGAGATTCAAAGGTATCTGACAAGTAAATTAATTCATCGTGATTTAAAACAATAATAAGATGAAATGTGGGCTGATGTAGCCATTTTGTTAGCATCCGCTCAGCCATTATGACTGCGCGCCCTTCAGATAAAGAGTTTTGATCTAACCAATGGAGGTTTCTCTCCCTTTCTGTAAGCTTAGATGGGTAAGGCTTGGCATCTGAATTGAACTTTGAAACTAGCCTGAGCACTGGTTCAACCCACAGATCATCAATATTACCAGAGGTTAATTGTCTATCGAGGAACTCTTCTTGGCTTCGGACATAAAAGTCTTTAACGTGTGCCTAACAATAGTCAATATGCTCTTGATACTCTGAGAAGCGTTCATTAACTGACTCTTTTGCCTTTTTCAATTCTGAAGGCTCAAAGGACAAAGATACTCCTGAGTCTTTTAACGGCGTCGTTAAATTTTGCATCAAATAAGTGGACTGAACCATCACCACAGGACAACCGCAAAACCTTGCTTCAAGAATCATGGAGGACGGCTCAAAACAAAGTAAGTATTCTGAACGCCTTAATATTTCAGCTATTTCTTGTTGCGATAAATTCTGATCTTGGCATAAGCTAATGGCACTCTCCGTTTCATCCGTTAACTTACCACCTGCAGCCAAGTATTTATGAGCATAAAAACAGACGCCTCTCCGGTTCTCATCATCAGGGTTATCAACATTGTTAAAAATTGTTGAATTCACAAAAGGAACCGATAAAATGGAGGTATCCGTTCCCTCTTCAACATATTCAGGAGAAAAAGCATAAAGCAACTCACCTGGTTCGAATGTTTTTTCACCTCCTAGATAGCCCGCTTTATTTAAAAGCCACCTCACAACGTGAGGGGTGTTAAATGGGTTACCTGTAACCACCTCTGGGTATATGGCGATAGGCTGTAAGGCTAAATTAAGGTGTCTTTGAATATCATCAGTATTCAATAATGGAGTCCGTAGAGTATTACTTTCTTGAGAACATCCAATTAAATATGCTTCGGCACCTATTTCATTAAGTGCATGACATAAATAATGCAGCGCTTTAATACCAGCAGATTTATCTGTGAAATTCGGACTATAAATATAGTAAGGGTTGTGTATAGATTTAAAAAAGCTTGATTTTTCCATTTTGCATCCTTAAAGAGAGCGCACTCATCTAAGTTGTGTTCGTAGAAGTATCACAAACACAATCAAGAATAGTAGCGGGTGACGCCTCAAAATAGTCATCTTACTATCCATCAGAGTCACACTCCCAGAGCTCATATAATACTCAAGGTCATTCAGATTCGGTGTTTAGAAATCTGCAACATTAGATCCAGTATAGATAGCGTCCTCTTTGAGTGCATTATGTAATTAATGTTCCATCAATATCAAAAATGATATTCAAGGTTCTAACCTAAAAGTATTTAGCCTAATACCACAAGAGCGCTGGCCCAATACTCAGCAACCTGATCTAGGTGCGCCCTACGATTAAATGTCAAATCATAGCCATAAGCTTCAAAGTGAAACTCTGCATTATCAGTAGTTGAATCTAGACCTGATAACCATAAGAGTGGTGGGTAACCGTCTTTTCTAAGTAATAAATCTGGTGCCGCAACAAATGCAGCGGCAGTATCATAGCCCCCAGCTAACATACAAGCTTCTGGCAATGACATTATTCGTTCTCTTGCTGCAGGCACTGAATATTCAAGTAGACAAGGAAAATAAATACCAACAACGACATCGCCTTTCATCGCATCAATTAAGTTTTCATGCCTTGAATTTTTAGCGACATTAAATCGGCCTGATAGTGAGTTAGAAAAGTGGTTAGTAAACTCATGCTCAGGAAAGAACTCAGAGAACGACTTATTCACGGCAGGCAAATAAATATCATCCATTGCTGAACCAATATCAGAATAGTCTGCTTTTGGCAGTATAAATGGCACATGAACCCCATTAAGCATTGCTCTTAACTCATTATCTTGTTTTATCTGCTCAATAATAGTATTTGCTCGTTGTTCAAACTCTTGCTCTGAAATCATGCCTGCAATATCAAAACTAGCATTCAAACGTGCATAGCTCTCCGCATAACTAATTTCAGGTTGAAGCAATGAGAAATAGTGACGGGACTGGGTATGCGCAGCTTCCGTAAGACCTGTGGGCTCGCAACGACCATATTTATCAAATAGTGAGTTTTCACTTGCAGAATTACTTAGACTAGCCTGCTGTACATCAGCGCTCATACTTTTCCCTTATTTTCATTGCCAAACTGTTGCTCAGCATTACACATTTAATTATATTTATGATTCTGTGTTAATCGAACAAAGAATCTTCATCGGTAAACCCTTCACCATAAGGCAAGGGAAGGTGAGTCGCACCAGCCGTCTTTTCCGTATGAATCTTTATAAATTTGGGGTCTTCACCAATCAGGCAATCAGGCCTATGAGGACCTAACCAAGGATTACGCATACCACGATCTAAAATTTCTTTTAGTCCATTCTGCTTTAAATTACCTATAGAAAAATCAATATAAGGGCAAGGCGTAATCTCGGCAGTAGAAGTAACAGTGATAATCCCTTTCACAGTAATACAGCCTTTGTGTGAACCATAGGATGGTGTCATATGCGTAAAGACAGAATATTCTTTTTCCAGTTTCCGTAAAATGTCGGCATCTTCTTTATCTATGACAAACTCAGGATGATCCGTACATGAACCAGTAGGTTTAGCATAAGACACATACAAACCAACGCCTTTGTCTGTTGCAAACTTGCATAGATCTAAAAACTTTTGTGTTTTGGGCTGGCCTTTAATCAGTACTGTCGATAATAATAAGTTCAAACCAGCATCAATCGCCGCATCAACAGCACGCATGACTCGCTTATATGAGCCCGGTTTATTACGAAATTCATCGTGTTCTTCTTCAATAATACTATCTAAAGACAGTTGGATTTTTTCTA
>CALCCU010000281.1 GCA_937900515.1 uncultured Gammaproteobacteria bacterium
TATCGAACACCGCGAGCAGCCGTGTCCGAATTCAGTCGCTTTTTCAGTTAAGCTTCATCTGTTTCTATTCGCGATACATTTTAACTACATATGTTTGGCATAATGCTCAACAACTAGATGCACCTCTACTGGGAATGGTACTTCATCAGCTTCAGGTGAACGTGTTACTTTCGCGCTGAAAGCCGTGTGGTCATAAGCTATCCACTCAGGTCGTTCTAGTGAAGGTGCTGCAGCAGAATTGACGATAACAGGCATCGAGCGGGAGCGTTCTCTTACCGATACTTCATCACCCACCTTTAATTTAATAGAGGCAATATTGGCTCGCTTACCGTTCAATAAAAAGTGACAGTGACTAACTAATTGTCTTGCTGCTGGAATAGTAGGTGCCCACCCTGCTCTGAAAACAAAGTTATCGAATCTCGATTCCAGCATTTCTAGTAAAAGATCACCTGAAGGACCGACTCTGCGACGCGCTTCTTTCATCATCGTTCGAAGTTGCTTCTCGCTCACACCATAGTTAAAACGCAATTTTTGCTTTTCAATCAAGGCAAGACCATAGCCAGACTTTCGGCGTCTGACACTGCTATTACCATGCTGTCCTGGCGGTGTGGGTCTATTTTCAATACTTTTACGCGACAAGCCAGGCAAGTCGATGCCTAATGCTCTCATTTTTTTTAAACGTGCGCCTATCTGGGTTGTCATTGTTCTGTTCCTATAATTCTATATTAGTGACTGATTTGAAGCTGTGGGTTGGGCAATACATGTGGTAGCTGTCTACCTAGTTGACGAGCAGATTCATCTTCGACACGTTCTAACTCATCTAACCCTTGACTAAGTACACCCCACAGCAATTGATAAGCATCACGCTCTAAGTACATAATGTGATCGTTTAACCTTAATCTAATCATGCGTGAGTTTGGTCGATGCTCCACTCGCCACTGCTCATGCTTTGCTAATAGCATCCATTCACTTTCTGTTTTTGTACTCATACTTTCCTCCCTTATTCATCCTATTACGTATTAACATTCATACAACTGAGGATTGAGTAAATTGCTTAGCCTCTTCAACATGTATATAAGAACCGTTCGCATTTAGATTTGCAATAGATTAATTCAAGGAGCTCACGCTTCGTGCTCTTAACAACGTGACAAGGTGGTCGCCATATTTGAGGTTATGTTTACTGAGTTTATTTCTACAAATAGCGTCATTTTCAGTTTCTATTTTGAAATTTCTTGCTAAGAGGCTATTGAGGATTTGCCTTAGCCCTGCTTATGACCTTATCAACTGGAAGCATAAAATCTAGTTTATTGTTTGGACAGGTAGGGCATAGTGATGACAATAATCAATATCAAACACCGCGTGCTAGGGTGTTCGAAGTCAGTCACTTTTTAAATTAAGCTTGATC
>CALCCU010000282.1 GCA_937900515.1 uncultured Gammaproteobacteria bacterium
CACCGCGCTCATGCTACTCGAGGTAACTTCATTTCATTTCTTTATATCTGTACTGTTGATAGTAGCTTTTCACCTAACAATTCAAATTTATACAAAACCGATCCCGGCTATCTTGTATGGCATGACACATGTCCGAATAACTTAATTGAAGTTCATGAACTTTATCGACCTTATATTGACAATCCATCAGTAAAATATTCTTAACTTATTGATTACATCTCACTGTCCGTGAAACTTCTGAGACATCAATTATCATTTCATTTTCTAGTTGCTCTATCGGCAATAACGGCGTCATATCTTCCAAAGGCATCGATATCATCGAACCATCCGCTTGCGGCATAGCTGCTACTTTGGGCCACAACGCTTCGTCACTGATCAATCTAACATCACAGATTAATGGGCCAGGATGATTGAGCGCTTGTTTGATTTTCTCATCTAATTGGCTTGCATCATCAATAGTCAGAGTATCAAGACCTACAGCTTTTGCTACCGCAACAATATCAGGCATATGCAGACCCGAGCTTTCGCCCGTTGCTACATAACGACCGGCAAAATAATTACGTTGAGTATTGCGAATCGATGCGTAACCGCTGTTGTTCATCACAAACATTCTGATCGGTAAGTTAAGTGCTTTTAAAGTGCTTAGTTCTTGTAGGTTTAATTGCAGACTGCCATCGCCTTCGACGGAGACCACAGGTTTACCACCCGCAGCGATACACCCACCAATTGCAGCAGGCAATCCATAACCCATTGAGCCTAAGCCTGAGGTTAAAAAGACACGTTGCTCCGGCTTATTAATAAAGCTCATATAAAATGCTTCAACCGACAAACCCGAGCTACCTGTGATAACCAGTTCACCTTGTTGAGTATGCTCTGATAGTTTTTCCATAAAATGGTAAATACTGATTTCACCACTCTCAGGAAAGTCCTGACCATCACACACAGGGTATTTATGTTTCCATGTTTGGCATTGCTGATGCCATTCTGAATAATCGGCTGCACTTTCTGGTGACGATGCAAGCAAGGCACCAATGAAATCAGCAGCATTTGCACATACCGACTCGTCGATATGCATCGTATGTTTATTGAGTTCATTCTGATCAATATCCACCACTACCTTCTTGGCATGTTTGGCAAAGCCTTGAGGGTTATGAGCTGTCACGACGTTATCTAAACGAGCACCGATGCTGATTAATAAATCACAGTTTTGAACTGAAAAATTCGGGGCACGTAATGCTACCGAACCGGGACGGCCAACACATAGCTCATGATCATATGGAATTAAATCAAGTGAGTTCCATGTTGTTACAACAGGAATTTGTAGGGCGTTATATAGCTCAGAAAATTGTTTGGCAGCACCTGAAAGTCGTACGCCATGCCCTGCTAAAATGAGTGGTCTTCTGGCCTGTTTAATTAAGCCTAAAACAGACTCAATTTGAATTTCATCAATGCCAGCATCAGCAGAACCCGAGTCATTATCATCTGACTCTGATAATTCCAAATTGATCATTGATGCCTGAATATCTAAGGGGACATCGAGCCATACAGGCCCTTTTCGACCTGATGTTGCTAAACTAATAGCCGTATCGAGATGGTGTTTAATTTCCTCTGGATTTTCAATAGTGGCTGCATATTTCGTAATGGGTTTAACCATTGATACGATATCAACTTCTTGTGGCCCCATTTGACGGACTCCCGTGCTCGCTTTCATATCAGCACGTTTAACCTGGCCCGAAATAATCAGCAGAGGTACTGATTCAATCCAGGCTCCAGCCACAGCAGTTAAAGTGTTGGTTGCTCCAGGCCCTGTTGTAACCAATGCCACACCAAGGGTTTCATTAACCCGAGAATAGGCTTCAGCAGCAATTGCAGCGGCTTGCTCATGATGACAGGCTACAAAGTTTAAATCTTTATTTTGCCCAAGGGCGTCAACCAAATGCATCGCTCCACCGCCGGGCAACAAGAAGACATCTTTAACACCTAATTTGGCGATAGTCGCAAAAATATAGTCCGCTACACGTTGCTCCATTACCATTCCACCTCTAACCAATCCGATCGGAATAATAACGGTGTTTTTCGATTGTGATTATTATTAATTCGCTCATCATCGTAATACGAATCACCTTGATGATCCGTGGTTGATATTTCGTCAAATACCACGCCTGTTTTAGTACTAAAACTATGTTTAACACCACGATCCACGGTGATCATCTCTCCTGCTGATAAGGTACTGACTTCGCCTTTTAAATCAAGAACGAGCTCACCATTTAAAATATTAAACGTTTCTTCTTTTTTACCATGGAAATGCACCGGATGAGCTTGGCCAGGCAACATTACAATAATTTTTTTACAATATTCTCGATTAATAATTTCAATCAAGGTCGCACCTGTTTCAGCAAAGTTATCAATGCCATAATGATGTGAAATCTGACATTGAGCGCCATCAGCAATAGTCACTTTCGCTTCTCTTAATAAAGCACTGACGTCACGAAGAATTGATTGAACGGCAGGTCGAATATCAGAACTATTTAAACCAGCAAATAAAACGGCTTCATTTTTAGAAACAGTCTGATTGACAATATATTGACTGTATTTGGATAAGTCATTGGCTAATAATTGCCCTTCTTGGCTCGGGATAGCTAAGAAATAATCATCGGGTTGTAAAATCTCACCAGCAACTAAATCACGTTTCGCAAACACTCCTCGACGTAATGAGTTAAGTGTTGCTACTTCTTTCTCCGTTACTTCGACGCGTTTATCTTTCAAGCCAAGCAATTCAAAGGCTTCCTGAGCAGAAGCTAACCATGCTCTTACTTGATCGGGATTCGCAGAATAACCATTTAATTCACCAACACCCACATGCTTTTCAAATAACTGTGCACCAAGTGCTACTGCCATTTTCACCGCTTCCGTTTCAGCGGGTTCTTCATGCGTTGAATAACCAATTGGAATAGTTGGGAAAGCTTGTTTAAGCAGTGCTATTTGCCCCAACTGCAAACGTTCTCTTGGTGTTGGGTATTCACCCACGCAATGCATTACCGCTAATGATTTATTACGATGTTGGAAGAATTGCACTACTTTTTCGATTTCATCTAATGTTGCACCAGCAGTCGAAGCAACTAGCGGTAGAGATGACTGAGCAATACGTTCTAATAAAGGCCAATCAGTTAAAGAGCAAGAGGCTATTTTCAAGATTTGGAAACCATGTTGTTCAATCCATGACACCGATGCTTCATCAAATGGCGTACACATTGAAATAAAGCCTGCATCATCAATCGCCTGTTTCAACGAGAGCAGTTGTTGTTCATTCAATTCAGTATCACGAAAACGTTTTACATATTTAATATCGTCACGATCTTTATAATCGGGATGAATAAATGTATTCAGATTTCTATACTGCAATTTAAAGGCAAATTGAAAAGGAAAATCATCACAGACAGCCTTCATTTGCTTAATTACTTCCACACCATGCTCAACTGAGCCTTGATGATTATTTGCTAACTCAAGTACAAATAAATTGTTATACAAGTCGTTGTTTACTGTCATTGTGTTTTGCCAAAAAAGTGTATTAAAGATTCAATCATATAATCAACCATCTCAGTATTCAGGCCCGGAAAAACGCCAAGCCATAAGGTATGGTTCATTACTCTATCTGTGTTTTTTAACTCGCCTATCACTCGGTAATTCTGATCAGAAAAATAAGGCTGTTTAGTTAAATTACCACCAAACAATAAACGACTCGCTATTTTTCTCGATTCAAGAAATTGGATTAATTCATTACGATTACCTTGCTTTAATGTAATTGCAAAACCAAACCATGATGGATTTGAGTTCGACTCAGCCTTAGGCAAGATCAAGAACTCTGATAATGACGATAAGCCAGCTTGTAGACGTTCAAAATTTTCACGTCTCGCGTCAATAAAATCTGGTAATCGTTCCATTTGAGCAACGGCGACTGCTGCCTGCATATCAGTAATTTTAAGATTATAACCAATATGTGAATAAGTATATTTATGATCGTAACCGCACGGTAGTTCACCTAATTGATATCCAAAGCGTTTTTTACAGGTATTATCATGCCCAGGCTGACAAAAACAATCTCTCCCCCAATCTCTGAACGACTCAATTAATAACTTTAATTGGCCATTATTAGTAAATAAGGCTCCGCCTTCCCCCATAGTAATGTGATGGGCAGGATAAAAACTGAGCGTGGCAATGTCACCAAAAGTACCTACATGTCTTGGCTCATTAGCAGCAATAGTCTGACCACGTGTATCATTTAATTCTACTGTCGGTGTGTAGGTAGTGCCTAAGGCATCACAGCAATCTTCAATAATCCATAGCTTATTCTTTCTAGCAAAGTGAATCACTTCATCAAGGTTAATGGCATTACCTAGTGTGTGCGCCATCATAATAGCTTTTGTTTTAGGTGATAATGCTTGCTCTAATTGACTGACATCGACATTGTAAGAAGGAACTGAAATATCAATAAAAACGGGGACTAGGTCATTTTGCAGTATTGGATTGACAGTTGTCGGGAATCCGGCAGCCACCGTAATAACCTCATCACCTTTTCTCAATGCTCTTTCGCCTAGTTTAGGCGAAGTCAGGGCCGTTAATGCTAATAGGTTTGCTGATGAACCTGAGTTTGTCGTAAGTACATGCTTAACATTTAAATAAGTAGCCAGTTGTTGCTCAAACTGAGTATTAAATCGTCCAGTCGTTAACCAGCCGTCCAACGATGCATGAACTAAATGTTCCAGCTCGTTACCTTCGACAACCTTTCCTGAGACAGGAACACCTACTTGTCCTTCAATAAACGGGCGAGGTTTAAACTTTTCATCACTATAAAGAGCAACGGTTCTGATTACATTTTCTCTCAAGACACGCTCTAAAGCAGAATTTGTCAGCTTAGTTATTCGGTCATTAACATTTTTTTGATGGATTTTGTATTGCTTAGCTAGATTAAAATAAAGCGGTTTTTTAATACTATTATCACTAAAATCAGTCATCTCTAAAGTAAATTCAGTCGATTTATTGCTGGCTTCATATGAGAGCCAAATAAAATCCATTTCACCATCTTCATCTGCTTTAGCTAACACTAATGCTAATTGAGATTGTGGCTCAGATTGACCAAATCGAGTAACAATACATACATCACCTAAATCTAACTCATACGCCACTTTAATTACCTATTAATCAATTCTTCTGAGTAAGATTACAGTGTTCTTACTCAGTGTTGTCTATATTTATTTGTTAACGTAATCTGCAATTTGTTGTAAACACACTTGCTTCATATCTTGTTGCTCATTGAAACGATCAGTCCAAGCGATTATGTAGTCGAGTGCTTGCTCTATCTCCCAGCGAGGCTGCCAATCTAAATGCTTATGGGCCTTGCTACAGTCTAGTTTTAAAATACCAGCCTCATGTAACTGATCATCACCATCTAATTGCCAATTAAACTCAGACCAACGTTGTGCAAAGTAGTCAGCAATCCAACGCACCGGTTTTACGCTGTCATTTGATGGGCCAAAATTCCATGCTTGAGCATACTCTGAACCATCAGAAAATAACTTTTCAGCTAATAGCAAGTAACCATGTAAAGGATCCAGCACATGTTGCCATGGCCTAATAGCCTCTGGGTATCTTATTTTTAAGTCTTTCTGGCTATTATACGCAGACAAAATATCAGGGATTAACCTATCTTTAGCCCAATCACCACCGCCAATCACATTACCAGCACGAGCTGATGCAATGGCAGCACTATCTGGTTTAGAAAAAAAAGAACGGCGGTATGATTCAATTAATATTTCAGCACATGCTTTACTGCTGCTATAGGGGTCATGACCACCTAGGCGATCATTTTCACGATAAGGCCATTGCCATTCTTTATTGTCATAACATTTATCAGTCGTCACCATCACAGCTGCTTTAACTTGTTCGCAAGCACGAATCGCTTCAAGTACATTCATGGTTCCAAGAACATTCGTTTGATAGGTTTCAACGGGATCGTTATATGACTCTCGCACTAAAGCTTGTGCAGCCAAATGAAACACAATATCAGGCTGGTATTGTTGAACGGTCTCAATTAGAAAATCTAAGTCACAAATATCACCAATGACTGATGCCATGCCCAGCCCAACATTTGCTTGCTCGAATAAATTGGGTTCATTATCAGGCTCAAGAGCCACACCCAGTACATCAGCGCCTAATGATTGCAGCCAAATTGATAACCAGCTTCCTTTAAAGCCTGTATGGCCTGTAACAAGTACTTTTTTTCCTTGCCAAAACTCGGGGTTAATCACCAATTTTTCCACGGTGCATTTCCTGTTGCCCAGAGTCGCTCAAGATATTGTCTATCCCTTAAGGTATCCATTGGCTGCCAGAAACCATTATGCTTAAAAACCGACAGCTGCCCTTCATTTGCAAGAGTTTCTAGAGGATAATTTTCCCAGCTAGACTGATCATCTTCAATGTAATCTAATACTTTTGGGGACAATACAAAAAAACCACCACTGACCATTCCCTCAACACCCGATGGTTTTTCTTGGAAGGCTGATACCTTATCCCCATCAATATCTAGAGCGCCAAACTTAGCTTGTGGATGTGTAGCCGTCACTGTTGCTAATGTATTTTGCTTTTTATGGAAGGCGATACTTGCCGCAATATCAACATTTCCTACACCATCACCGTAGGTCATGCAAAAGCATTCCTCGTCTTTGATATAGTCAGCAACACGTTTTAAACGACCGCCAGTCATACTGTCTTCACCAGTATTAACCAAAGTCACTTTCCATGGTTCAGCATTATTTTCATGAACATGCATCTCATTATTTTGCATATCAAAGGTCACATCTGACATATGCAAAAAATAATTAGAGAAATATTCTTTAATTAAATAACCTTTATAGCCACAACAAATAATAAATTCATTCACGCCATAACTAGAGTACAGCTTCAGGATATGCCACAAAATAGGTTTACCACCGATCTCAATCATCGGCTTAGGTTTTACTATTGTTTCTTCACTAATTCGTGTTCCAAGGCCGCCCGCTAAGATAACTGCTTTCATACTATGACTCGTTATATAAGAATGCTATTTAGCTAAGAAGTGTGTCATAAATAGTTAAATAACGATAGCCCCTGTACCCGCGTGAATGTTTGCTGGGCGGCCTCCAGCCCGGTCATTTGCAACGATAATCTTGAAATAGCTTCTGCATAATCAAGGTCTCTTATTTCAGATAACATTTTCTCATTAGTGAATGATAATCCTTCATTAATATCTCGCTGGTAATCTATCGAATTTACTCGAGTACCTATCTTTGCTTGAGTATTCAAAACGTTGTCCATTGAGGCATCAATATTAGTCAAAAAATCACCATTATTAGGGCCATTATTGGGACCAACCTGATCAGCTTCTAATGCTTTTACAAACTGATCAATAGTATTAAACATAGTCTGAACAGAAGATGTGGTGGTAAGACTGAAGCTATCCGTCGCACTGGGTGTTCCTGTCAATGTGACACTCACGTTTGGTAGTGAAGGATCCAGCGTATTCAAGTCAATATTCAAACCTGCATCTGCAGCTGTATAAGGAATTGTTGTTGGACCGCCATTCACATCGTACCCCCCAGATGGAACAATAGCGGCATTATATGTAAAAGTAATCGCTGGATTAATTTCAGTTGTACTACTGTTTGAGATAGCTATATTACTATCCGCTGATCCTGCAACTTTGGTCGATTCTGTTGAGATATGACGAGCCTCAAAAATAGCATTACCAGGATCATTAGTTTCAATAGTGACACCAGCGCCAATTTTCATACTACGCTGACCTTCATCTCCTTGGTATGTCCCACTTATTGTTGCATATGGAGGTGTATTTGATTGAAACCCTGAAAATAAATAATCCCCATTTGCATCTTTCGAATTAGACAATAAAAATAATTGTTCATTTAGCTGATTCATCTCAGCGGCAATAGCCTTTCTTTGGTTAGGACCATTGGTATCTGATAATCCTTGTATGGCTAGCTCCCTAATTCGCTGTAGCATATCTGTCGCACTACTTAAAACACCTTCTTCAACGACCTGTTTATTTTCCGCTTTTGTTGCATTATCAAGGTATTGCTCAGTTAAACTAAATTCACGCTGTAAATTGAGCATTTCTACTGATGCGGCAGGATCATCTGATGGGCTTAAAATCTTCTTACCCGTAGAAACTTGTAACTGAGTTTGACTTAGCTCTGTCTGCTTATTAAGCATTGCTGTCAGGCCTTGATCAAATATTTGTGATGTTGAAATTCGCATGCTCAGCTCCTATTAAAATGCATTTATCAAGGCATTAAATACCGTATTAGAGACAGTAATAATTTGTGATGCAGCTTGATATGCTTGCTGATATTTAATTAAATCTGCAGCCTCTTCATCCATATTGACACCAGATACAGATTGATAACGGCTGTTCGTTTGGTCTAATAAGCCTTGCTGCGTTTGTTGGCCAACATCTGCTTGATGAGTTCGAGTCGCAACATTTGCCACTAAAATCCCATAAGAATCGCCAAATGACTCTGTTCCACCATTCAATACTTTACTTACTTGCAGTTCGGCTAAGGCGAGAGCATTGCGGTTATCACCCACTGACGTGAAACCACCAGCAGCACTATTGGTCATGGTAAAGCTATCCGTATTTCCAGGAACGCCTGACAAAGTAATAGTTAAAGGCGGCTTTGTTGCTCCAACAAAATCGGTATGAGGTGCACCCAATGCTGATAAATCTATTGTTTTACCGCTATCTGTGGCAGGGTCGTAACTAATAGTTGCAGTATCACCAGCATAATTCACCGTATAGGTTTTTGCTGTTGCATCATAAGTAAACGTTAACGGTGTATTTAAAGCCGTTAAAGGATCAAATCCGACAGCAGAACCATCGACACTATTAAGCGCTAAAGTCGCTGTACCTGTATTGCTTGCAGTTGTAGTCGTTGCAACTGCTGAAGCAACAGCAATATCTCTTGGGTCTATGATCGCTAATCTAATATTTCCTGCATCGGGCGTTGGCGTACCGGTAGGCTCAAAGAAGTTACCCCCAGCATTACCATCTAATGTAATACCCACTGAATGTTGCTCATTAATAGTCGTCACCATACCAGCAGCTAAAGAATCAATCTCTGCTCTAGCAGGGTCAATCACATCTTGTCGAACAGATAATAAACCACCTAGTTTTCCTCCCGTAATTTGAGAAGAAATGTTGACACTACCATTACCGTAACTGAGCTCTAAACGAGTGCTATCTGTTTGGTTAGGCACAGTACTTAGACCTGTATAACTCGTCCCAACAACTAATGCCTGCCCATTACCAATAAATACATTCTGAGCACCACTGCTTTCTTGAACTATTGTTACAGATACTAATGAAGAAAGTTGATTAATTAATTGGTCGCGTTGGTCTAATAAATCATTTGGACTTCCTGAGACACTACCTGATGCTTCAATAATGACTTGATTAAGTTCTGCAATCCCTTTTGACAATAAATTAACTTCATCCACTGTCGACTCAAGGTTTAAATTAACTTGTCGGTTATAAGCATCTAACTGTGTATCAAGTGTATTAAACCGCTTGGCTAATGTATCCGCTTCCGTCAACATAGCTTGTCGAGCAGAAATAGAAGTCGGATCATCAGCTAAAGATTGAACAGAATCAAAAAATCCTTGTAAGCCAGAGCTCAGTGAAAGTTCAGGCGAACCCAATAAATTATCCACCTGTTTTGCAAAGCTTGAAAAAGTTGCTAACTGTTGTTCTTGAGAAGTAAAGGTCCGGACTTGGTTAGACAAAAAAGAATCATATAGTCGCTTAACACTCTCTACTTCAACACCTGAACCAAAGTACTGTCCCCCAGCACCATTAGGTATACGTGTTGCTTGCTCAACTCTTTGACGGCTATACCCTTCTGTATTAACGTTTGCAATATTATGGCTAGTTGTAGACAACGCACCTTGCGATGTCGTTAACGCTGATGTACCTATACTTAACATGCTCATATTAAAGCCCTCTACCCGTCAATTTATCGACGATATTCATGAATGCTTCATCTGTTGCGAGAACTGTGCCACTGTGGAACTGTTCATAATTTTCTTAACCTTATCCGCGTAGGCTGGGTCAGTTGCATAACCTGCTTTATGAAGGCCCTCAATAAATGCTTCTGGCGTATCGGTTTGTTTCAAAGCGTCTTGGTAACGAGGTTGTGTTTGTAAAAAATCGACATAGTCATTAAAGCTATCTTGATAGGATTCATAAGATCTGAATTTAGCTTGTTCTCTCACAGCAATGCCATCACGGTATTCAATCGTACCTGTTGCGGCAGCCTCTCCTTGCCAGCTTTTATCAGCTTTTATGTTAAATAGGTTATTACTTGATTGACCATCAGCACGATTAATAATGTGCTTGCCCCAACCTGTCTCTAAGGCTGCTTGAGCTAAAATAACATCTGCTGACACACCCAATTTATCGGCTGCTTTTTGAGCTATGGGTAAGAGCTGTTGTACAAAACTTTTAGGTGAGTCAAAGCTGAGTTCGTTAGGCTCACTGACTTGTGAAGCAGACTGTATTGGCGCCTCACTCATTACTTGTTGTAATAACGCAGGTCTGAATTTTATCGTATCAATATTGCCAGCTGAATCAGCACTATAACTCTTGGGTTGATTCTCAGGCTGCCCACCCAATTGACGAATAATGGCACTTTGTAAGCCTAAGCCACCTTTTGTTGATAAATCCATAGCCAATTGTTGATCAGACATATCTCGGTACATATCACTTTGAGAGCTATCTAATATGCCTTTAGCTAAACTTGCTTGACGCATGCTTTTCAACATCATCCCTGTAAAGAGAGATTCAAACTGAGCTGCAACTTGCTTGATGGTTTCTTGATCTTTCTTATCAACAGTTGCTGATCGCCTAAGTTCTGCAAGCCCTTTGAAATCAACCGATGTTTGGGCAATGCCCGTATTAAGCGCCATAACTAAATAATGACCAATTCAGCCCTTAAAGCACCTGCTTGTTTCATTGCTTCAAGGATAGCGACTAGATCACCTGGTGCAGCACCAACACTGTTCACAGCATTCACTAAGTCATTAAGAGAAATACCTTCATTAACAACAAACATTCGGGCATTTTCTTCATTTACTTCTATATCAAAGTTAGGAGAAACAACCGTTTCACCATCACTCAATGCATTTGGCTGACTTACTTCTGCATTCGCCGATATTGTCACAGATAAATTACCATGAGCAACTGCTACCGAGCGGATTCGAACGTATTTACCAATAACAATTGTACCCGTTCTCGAGTTAACCACCACTTTGGCACTTGCTTCTCCAGGGTTGAGGTTTAAATTTTCAACCAAAGATAAGAATGGCACTCGTTGGCTGGGATCACGAGGGGCATTCACTTTAATAGATGATGCATCTATAGAACGGGCTGTTCCCTTGCCTATAGTATGATTTATTGCATCCGTTAAACGGCTTGCAGTAGTAAAATCTGGCTCATGAAGGTTCAAAATAATTGAATCTCCCACATTGAACGCATTCTTAACTGTTCTTTCTACTGTTGCACCACCTGGGATACGCCCAGCACTTGGGATATTTACCGAGACTCTAGAGCCATCACCAGCCTCAGCACCAAAACCACTGACAACCAGATTTCCTTGTGCCATTGCATAGATTTGACCATCAGCACCTTTCAAAGGCGTCATAATTAAACTACCGCCACGCAAACTTTTTGCATCACCTACTGATGAGACAGTAACGTCCATTTTCTGACCAGGCTTTGCAAATGGCGTTAAATTAGCGTGAACGACCACTGCTGCGACATTCTTACTCTTTGGATCAATTCCAGGAGCAAGCTTAACGCCCATTTCACGCAGCATGCTACGTAAACTTTGACCCGTGAATTTAGTTTTATCCCCTGTCCCATCTAGACCGATTACTAAACCATACCCAACTAACTGGTTATCTCGAACGCCAGCAATTGATGCTAAATCTTTAATCCTATCGGCATAACTAAAGCCTGAAAAAGTTAGCAGTAAGAATGTGATAATCATTGATTTTATATTCATAACCCTACTCCTCTAGAATGGCATTAGAGCACTGATAAAGAACTTACCTAACCACCCCATCACATTGGCATCATTAGTCGGACCATCACCAACATAAGACATATGAACATCTGCAATACGTTTTGATGAAATCGCATTATCAGCATCAATATCTCGCGGACTAATGATTCCTCCAATACGGAGATACTCATTGCCCTGATTAATCGTGACAACTTTCTCACCACGAATCACCAAATTACCATTAGGCAATACCTCAACTACTGACACAGTAATATCACCTGTTAATTTATTACTCTGATCACTATCACCTGAACCATCAAATTCATGCTCACTCGATAAGGCTATCTCACCATTATTATCAGTCTTATTATCTAAAGGTAAAAAGCTAGGAGCATCAAATTGCAAACCAGCACCTAAAATAGTCGGCGTAGTGACCGAGTTACTATTTGATTTAGACACTGTCGTGGCAGACTCTTTTTCAGCCGTAGTCTTTTCTTCAAGGTTTACTGTCAAAATATCGCCAACTCGACGAGCACGATAATCTTCAAAATAAGACACATTATTACTGACATTAAAAATTGCACCATCTGCTCTCGGTGCTTCTGGCAAGGCAACAGGTCTAACTGCAGCATACTGAGGATCACGCTTAGCTACTGTTGATGTACACGCAGTAATAAGGACGACACTCAATAGCGTCAAAAATTTGGTTAATTTGTTCATGATATTCTCCAAATACCGATTGTTATTTGGACTGATGCAGTGTTTATGCCATCTTAGAAAACATTCAGAGGAAACAACAGAAGAGAGGTATATAGCCCTCAAATAAAGAGGGCTGAAAACATTAATTAAAGGTTTTGAGTGGCATATTGGAGCATTTGGTCTGCTGTCGAGATTGCCTTTGAATTCATCTCATATGCTCGTTGAGTTTCAATCATATTTATTAATTCAGTGACCGTATTTACGTTCGAAGTTTCTAGTGATCCACCAATCGTTGTACCTAAGCCCGTTAAACCTGGTGTACCTGTTGTAGCAGTACCACTAGCACCACTTTCTTTAAACAGATTTTCACCGATAGCTTGCAAGCCAGTTGGATTAACAAAATCAGCTAGTTGAATGTTACCTACTATAGTTGGTGAAGTCTGACCTGATTGCAATACACTCACAGCACCATCACTACCCACCGTTACACTAAGAGCATCATCTGGAATAGTAATTGATGGCTCTAAAGGGTAACCATTTGACATGACCATTTGACCTGTCGAATCGACCTGAAACGTACCATCACGTGTGTATGAAATAGCACCATCTGGCATTAATACTTGGAAAAAACCTCGGCCGTTAATCGCTATATCAAGAGCATTTCCTGTCTGTTGAATATTACCTTGCGTATGTATTTTTTCAGTGGCAACAGTTCGAACACCTGTACCGATCATCAAACCTGAAGGCAATTGCGTATTCGCTGAAGACTGAGCTCCCGGTTGACGAATCGTTTGATAAAGTAAATCTTCAAATACCGCGCGATCTTGTTTAAAACCAGTGGTATTAACGTTCGCTAGGTTGTTTGAGATGACTGACATCCGCGTTTGTTGGGCATCGAGTCCTGTTTTGGCAATCCATAATGCTTGATTCATGGTATACCTCCTACATTATATTGACGCGTTATTGCGTGTTAGTTATTCATTTGCAACAACCGTGCCGATGCAGCACTATTCTCATCAGCTGTCTTCATCATTTTGACTTGCATTTCATATTGCCGCTGCAACTCAATCATATTAACTAATGCACCTACAGCATTCACATTACTACTTTCTAAAGTCCCGGAGGCTACGGTTATGGTTGCATCTATAGGCGCATTTGTACCATCTTGCAAACGCATTAAACCATCGGCATCCTTAAATAGGTTGTTTAGCTCCGGTTTAACTAATTTAATTCGATCGAGCACTGTTAATTCATTCGGGCCTGCCCCTACAGCACGAATAGTAACGGTGCCATCAGCACCAATTTCAATTTTCTCTGCGGGAGGAACTGCAATAGGACCACCTTCGCCCATTACAGCTAAACCTGTTCCTGTTACAAGTTGCCCTGTGGCAGTAATTTGTAAGTCACCTGCTCGTGTATATCCCTCACGGCCGTCTTTACCTTGAACGGCCATAAAACCTTCGCCCTGAATTGAAATATCAAGCTCTCGGCCTGTTGATTGAACCGAACCTTGTTGATAATCAGTTTGAGGACGTTCACTCATCGAATAAACACGTGTAGGAAGACCTTCACCAAATACAGGCTGACTACGGAACTGCTCAAAATCTGCTCTAAAACCCGTTGTATTCACATTGGCTAAGTTATTACTATTAGCAGCCTGTGACAGCATAGTTTGTTGCGCTGCATTCATTGAAATATAAAGCATGCGATCCATAGTAAGGTCCTCCTAATTCCAATTACGTTTAACGAATATTGATAATCGTTTGAGTAATAGCATTATTCGTTTCAATTGCTTTTGAGTTAGCCTGGAAATTACGTTGTGCGGTAATAAGTCCAACCAATTCTTTCGTTAAATCCACGTTAGATGTTTCTAAGGCACCTGACTGAATCTGACCAAAGTTACCTGTACCCGCTTCGCCCGCAATAACAGGACCTGAGTCGGTAGTTTCTTTCCACGCTGTATTCCCTAGCTTGTTAAGTGCTTGAGGGTTAGCAAATCGGGCTAAGGCAATTTTACCAATAGGAACCGCTTGACCATTACTATAAGTTGCTCGAACAAGTCCGTCTTCACTTACTTCAACCCCCGTTAAACGCCCGGTAGCAAAACCATTCACCGTCAAAGACCCTACACTAAATCCACCTGAGTTCTGAGTAGACCCGGCTAAATCTAGAACAATAGTTTGATCTGCTGCACCACTTTTTAACTCAGTTCCCCCCGCTAAAGTTAACGATGTTTGTGAAGGCGTCACTAATGTTCCATCAGGATTGAAATTAATAACTGTTGATGCAGCACCACCCAATTTAACTAATTGATCGGGCGCAACCCCTACAGGAGCAGGTGTCGATGGCTGCTTAATATCACTGGAGGAAATATACACATCCATTTTCCATTGATTATCAGTATTAACAGGCGTCGTCACTGTCGAATCAATCTTCTGATAATAAGTCGTAACGATATGTTCATTACCTAATGAATCAAATACAGTAGCCGATGTAGAATTAGTAAACGTCGTTGGATCAAACGGGTCTATTGCTACCGCACCACCAACACCCAGTGCTGTCGCATTAGATGGTAAGTTAGTCGACATCGTTAACTGCGTCGTTGCTTCTGGAGCTCCTTGTGATGCAGGGAGCTGTAAAGGTTGAGCAGCCGTCATACTGGTTGCGGTAATAGCACCTGTATTAGCGTCAACAGGAAATGTACGTAAGAAGTTACCTTGGCTATTTACAATATAGCCATCTTTATTCACGCCAAAAGCACCTGCCCGAGTATAAATAACCTCACCACTATCGAGTGTCGGTGCCATAGCAAAGAAGCCTTCACCACTTAACGCTAAATCCAAGCCATTATCTGTAAACTCAAGGTTGCCTTGATTAAACTGCTGAGCCACGTTATTCAGAACAACACCACTACCAATAGCAGTTTTGCTCGATGTACCAAAAGCTGAGACCGCAAATACGTCACCAAATTCAGCTCTGGACTCTTTAAAACCAGTCGTGTTTACGTTGGCAATATTATTTGATTTCACATTTAGATCGGCAGTTGCCGCATTCAATCCACTTAGTGCTGTACTAAAAGACATATCTCAGTCCCCCTTATGTAATTTCTACTGCTTCACTGAATGGTACTGAACCAATACCACCCAAATTCATAATTAACCCTTGGCTTCCGCCACCAACAAGGACACTTTCCACCTTCGCCACGACTCCCGTCGCAAAGGCGGTATTATCACCATCAATAGTGCCACTCGCCTTAAATTGATAAACACCTGGAGTAAGCGCTTCTCCATTCTCATCAAAACCATCCCAAGTGAAATCGGTATAGCCATCAGCAGCACCTATAGCAATGGTCCTAACTTGTACGCCTGCTTCGTTATAAATATCCACTTTCAAGTCAGTGACAGGTTCAGCGACATTAATTTGACCTTTCAACCCCTCTTCAGCAGTCAGCGTACCAATTGAGGATGGAACCAATACCGAACGCCCTACCAAAGAAGAGCCTTGCAAAGCCTGATCTGATTGCATAGAAGTAGTGAAACCATCAAATGATTTTTGTAAATCACCGATTCCACTGACCGTACCGAAAGCGGCTATTTGACCCAAGAAATCACCACTTTCCATTGGTTTGAGTGGATCCTGATTTTTAAGTTGAGATGTCATTAGCGACATAAAATCTTCCATCGCTAATGAACCTGGATCTTTTTCTTCTTCTGTAGAAGTTGCCCCTTTATTTAAAAAGGCGTATGCACCACTTGTATCTATTCCGCTAATTGCCATTATTTATCTCCCTATTGGCCTAATTGCAATGTACGAAGCAATAATTGCTTAGATGTATTCGCTATTTCGACATTATTTTGATAAGAGCGAGAAGCTGACATCATATTGGCCATTTCTGAAATAGAATCAACATTTGAATGAAATACATACCCGTCTTCATTAGCCATCGGATGACTAGGGTTATATTCTTGACGCACCGGCGCCTGACTTTCAACAATACCTTGGACCTGTACGCTGCCTTTCTTATAACCTTGCTGCGCATCATCAAGAACAGCAGAAAATACAGGACTACGAGTGCGATACACCTGATCAACACTACTACTAACACTATCTGCATTAGCTAAATTACTTGCAGTCGTATTCAGTCTTAATGACTGAGCACTCATCCCACTACCAGCAATATCGAATACATTAAATAAAGACATGAGCGATTACTCCCCTTTTATAGCCGTCAACAGGCTCTTAAATTTTCCACCTAGAAAATTTAGACTCGCCTGATATTGAACAGAGTTCTGCATAAACTGTGCCTGTTCAATTTGTTCATCGACAGTATTACCATCAAGAGAATCTTGCATAGCAGTGCGAAACTGTACTGTAGGTGAAGAAAACTGTCCGCCAGATAGTTGAATATGATTGGTGTGGGAGGTTTGTAGGCCTGATACTTGATTACTTGCAGCCATTTTCATGGCGTCTTTAAAATCAATATCACGAGCTTTATAATTCGGGGTATCGGTATTTGCTAAATTTGATGCCAATAGCTCAGCTCGTTGCGAGCGTATTCTCAATGCATCAGCATGAATTCCGAGGGCTGAATCAAAGTTTATCGACATAATTTTCTCCAACTTTAATATTTCTTGTAAAAGTTAGAGCATTAAATATGCCACAAAATATAAACACATAAAAATCAACAAGATAGACTGAGCATGTATTTTATGTCAAAAATCCAACGGCAGGAACTTGCCGATTCCGTTCATATTAAACTCAGTTCATATTTTATGCCAATACACAAAAAAAGCCGATATCAATTACTTGATATCGGCTTTTCATTTTCAGTGTAATGCTTATTGCTTCAAATAAACATTTATCTTAAATAATTAAGAATAGGTTTCACTTAGCTTATTTAAGAATAACAAAGTCAACACGACGGTTTGCAGCACGACCCGCAGCAGTGTCATTGTTAGCAACTGGGTTCATCTCACCCATTCCAATCGCTGTTAACTTAGCGCTATCAACGCCTTGAGAAACTAAATAGTCAACTACTGACTGTGCGCGTTTTAAAGATAATGCTTGATTGTATTGCTCAGAACCAAGGCTGTCTGTATGACCTTCAACGCTAACAGCAACAGCACCACCTAGATTGTTCACTGCATCAATTCCTGAAGTAAGAATTTCTTTTGCATTATCAGTCAATGTAGCACTATTTAGTTCGAAGTTAACACCTGTCATTGAGAACACTGTCTCACCAGGAATTGGACAACCAACTTGATCAACAATTGTACCTAGTGGTGTTGCAGGACATTGGTCTTCAAAATCAGCAACAGCATCTTTATCACTATCTAAAGGACAACCAACAAAATCAACTTTTACACCAGCTGGTGTATCAGCACACATATCAACACCATCAACTACACCATCAGAATCTGAATCAA
>CALCCU010000283.1 GCA_937900515.1 uncultured Gammaproteobacteria bacterium
CGCGTGCAGAGGAGTTTCGAGCAGCCATCATTTCTGCCACTCGACTTTTCATTTCACGAGCGGCTTTATTGGTAAAGGTTACTGCTGCAATATTACGAGCTGCAATACCACACTCTTCAACTAAATAAGCAATCTTACGGGTAATAACACGTGTTTTACCACTGCCAGCACCCGCTAATACAAGTAATGGTCCATCAACATGCCGAGCAGCTTCCCGCTGCTGCGGATTTAAATCACGCACTAATTAGGTATTCCTCGTATCTAATCTTCGATAGCCAATTGCTTCGCTTAGATGAATTGTTTCTATATGTTCTGAGTTAGCAAGATCAGCAATTGTACGAGCCACCCTCAAAATACGGTGATAGGCGCGAGCCGATAAGCCTAATCGACTAATTGCTTGTTCTAACAATTGATAATTACTTTCTGACAACTGACAGTATTCCTCTAACTCTTTATTATCCAACAAATAATTAACTTTTCCAGCGCGCTCTATTTGTCTATTCCTAGCCAATAAAACACGTTGTTGCACCTTAGCACTCGATTCTTCTTGTGTCCTATTTTCAGATGGCCGTAACATTGATTTTGCCACTGGAGGCACTTCAATCAACATATCGATTCGATCCATCAGTGGACCTGAAATTCTTGCTCGATAGCGACGCACTTGATCTTCAGTACAATGACAACGACTTTGGCCCAAATAACCGCAAGGACAGGGGTTCATTGCAGCCACTAACTGAAACCTCGCTGGAAATTCTGACTGAAATGCAGCTCTAGAAATAGTGATCTTGCCAGATTCTATCGGCTCACGCAGAACTTCTAATACTTTTCTATCAAATTCAGGCAGTTCGTCTAGAAATAAAATCCCATTGTGCGCAAGTGAGATTTCTCCTGGTCTGGGTGGACTGCCTCCGCCCACCATTGCAACGGCTGATGCAGTATGGTGTGGTGAGCGAAATGGTCTTTGCCGCCAGTTGTCACACGTAAAGCCAGTCCGTGATATAGATAGTACTGCTGCACTTTCAACCGCTTCACTTTGCTCCATTTCAGGCATAATTCCTGGTAGACGACTGGCCAGCATAGTTTTACCCGTTCCCGGTGGGCCTGTTAGAAGTAGTGAATGATTTCCAGCAGCAGCGACCTCTAACGCTCTTCTAGCATTAGCCTGACCTTTTACATCGGCTAAATCAGGGTATTCGTTCTGTTGCTTACCTAAAATTGGAGGTTCAAATTCTAACTTCTTCTGTCCCGATAAATAGGCACATATATCTAATAAGTGACTAGCTACGCGGCTATCAGCATCGTTAATTAATACTGCTTCATCACGATTAGCTTCTGGTAATACTAATTGACGCCCCGATTTAGAGACAGCAATCAATGTGGGTAGAACGCCTCGCACAGACCGTAACTCACCGGCCAAACCTAGCTCCCCGATAAACTCTTTATCATACAATGATGCTACGGGTATTTGCTCTGATGCAGCTAAAATACCTAAAGCAATCGGCAAATCAAAACGCCCACCTTCTTTGGGTAAATCTGCAGGCGCTAAATTAATCGTTACCCGCTGTTGAGGAAAATTAAACTGTGAATTAATCAAGGCAGAACGAACGCGATCTTTGCTTTCTTTAACAGCCATTTCAGCTAATCCTACAATTGATAAGCTGGGCAAGCCATTTGAAATGTGTACTTCAATTGTTACTACTGGGGCATCAATCCCTGTCAAAGCTCTACTGTAGACCGTTGCTATGCTCATACTCTCCCATCCTTGGGTCAGAAATAATTACGTAGAGTTTATCATTTCAATATCAATTAATGTGTAACTTGTATGCTTAGTATCAAACTGTCTAAGCTCATACTTTGAAGCCCTCACTGTCATGACTAAATTTGCCGTGATACTGTATTATCTTTTTACAATTCATACTAACATTTGGTTTATTTATGGCCACATCCAAAAACCTTCAGCCAAACTCTTTATGGCAATTATTTCTAATCTTTTTAAAGTTAGGACTTAGCTCCTTTGGTGGTCCTGTTGCCCATATCGCTTATTTTCGAGATGAATTTGTTACGCGACGTCAGTGGTTAACAGAGCGCAGTTATGCCGATCTCGTTGCGCTTTGTCAGTTTCTTCCTGGTCCCGCAAGTAGCCAAGTTGGTTTAGCCGTTGGTTTATCACGAGGCGGGTATCAAGGTGCTCTGGCAGCTTGGCTAGGTTTTACATTCCCCTCAGCACTCGCATTAATCTTATTTGCTATGAGTTTAAGTTCACTAGATAGTAGCGCAATGGTCGGGGTTATCCATGGATTGAAAATTGTCGCTGTAGCTGTAGTTGCTCAAGCTGTCTGGGCTATGGCTAAGAACTTGTGTCCTGATAGAGCAAGACTCACTATTATGGCCATCACTAGCAGTATAGTTTTACTCATACCTAGCCCATTAATCCAATTATTAACCATTATCGTAGCGGGATTAGTCGGTGTTGTACTATTCAGAGTGAACGATACCGGCTCACCTGAATCACTCGCTATTAATATTAGTTTTCGAGCAGGAAAAATAGCACTCTCACTTTTCTTCATTCTGCTTATTGGACTTCCACTCTTAGTTCAACTTTTTCCAAACCAATCGCAGCTAGTTGTCATTGATATATTTTATCGTGCTGGCGCCTTAGTCTTTGGTGGTGGCCATGTGGTGTTACCGTTATTACAATCAGAAGTCGTTCCTGCTGCCTTAATTGGAAACGATACATTTTTAGCCGGTTATGGTGCCGCTCAAGCCGTTCCAGGACCTTTGTTTACTTTTGCAGCTTTTATCGGTGCATCATTAGAAAGTATGCCTGTCTGGCAAGGTGCCTTGCTGAGTTTGATTGCAATCTTTCTCCCCTCATTCTTATTAGTAATTGGTGTATTACCTTTTTGGCATAAGGTACAAAACAATAACAAGATGCGCTCTGCATTACTTGCCATCAATGCTGCAGTTGTAGGACTGCTACTCGCAGCGCTCTACAACCCTGTTTGGACGAGTACAATTCAACAAACAGAAGATTTCGTACTAGGGCTAATTGCTTTTAGTATGTTGATGTTTTGGAGGTGCCCACCTTGGTTGGTGGTGATACTCTGTGGTACGGCAGGATGGGTATTGACTTTAGTTTGAACAGCCCGCACTTCAATTGAAGTACGGGCTGTCAGTAACTTTAATCAATATATGAGCAACAATAATCAGCAAGTTCAGTGACTTTTAGCTCGAAAGAAGAATCGGCTGGTACATTAAAAGACTCACCACCTTTTACAGTTGACCATTCATCACTATCAGCAAGTTTATACGTTAAAGCGCCCGCTAAGATTTCCATCAACTCAGCTTTAGCTGTACCAAAGGTATAGTCTCCAGGCATCATGATACCTAGGGTTTTTGTAGTACCATCAGCAAAGGTAACAGTTCGGCTAGTAACATTACCATCGAAATAGACATTGGCTTCACGGGTTATAGTGACGTTATTAAATTCTGACATGATATTCTCTTAATTTTTAGATTCTAATTGATTGACGCGTAGCTCTAAGGCTTCTAGTTTTTCACGTGTACGTTGTAAAACTTGAGTTTGAACATCAAACTCTTCACGTGTGACTAAATCTAGCTTGGCGAATGTAGCACTCAAAGCTGAACGAAGGTTCTTTTCAGCATCTTCCTGCATTGCTGTAAAGCCTGATGGCATAGCGCTAGTAATTCCCTGCACGATGCTCTCAATTTTACTCGGATCTAACATAGCGACCTACCTAGTTTAGTTTGTAAAGAACACATTATATCAATCTTGCTCGCCTCAATCTTTGAAAACTAACAGAGTGAGACATGAAAGTTCTTATTTTTAATAATATGAGCCATAGCTTCTGAAAAAAAACTGACGTAAACACCTAGTAAAATAGGGATTCAACTAGATTAAATGATCGTTAATTGGT
Organism: uncultured Gammaproteobacteria bacterium; assembly: GCA_937900515.1. GTDB lineage: Bacteria > Pseudomonadota > Gammaproteobacteria > Nitrosococcales > Methylophagaceae. The sequence continues at coordinate 3,939 of CALCCU010000283.1, forward strand.
ATAGTTCACGCACTAAATCAATCTATCTTAAAGAGAGAAAATCAATGGAAAAAATTGACAACGTTCTTATTGAACATTTCCCCTTCATCATCTTATCCTTTTCCGCTTTCTGGATTGCGCTTATTGCCTACGGTTT
>CALCCU010000284.1 GCA_937900515.1 uncultured Gammaproteobacteria bacterium
AATTGGGATGAGGTATTCCCTGTCGATCCTAGGGATCCTGAGCAAGTTCAAGAGTTTGTTGGTCATTCCTGGTACTCATATCCAGATGAGTCTAAAGGTCTTCACCCTTGGGATGGTATTACTGAGCCAAATTATCAGTTAGGGGCTAATGCAAAAGGTACTAATACCAATATTGAAGAAATCGATGAAAATGCTAAATATTCATGGATTAAGTCACCTCGTTGGAGAGGTAACGCTGTTGAAGTTGGGCCATTATCACGCTATGTATTGGCCTATGCACAAGGTAGTGAATATGTCACCGAACAGGTAAATAGAAGTTTGGGGGCATTTAATCAACTTGCAGGTACTAATCTAGATGCTAAAACAGCTCTTAATTCGACAATAGGCCGTACACTTGCACGAGCTTTAGAATCTGAATTCTGTGGTGACATGATGGTTAATGACTGGAATTCTTTAATTCAAAATATTAAGAACGGTGATAGCTCTACGGCAAATATGGAGAAATGGGATCCTTCAACTTGGCCTAAAGAAGCAAAAGGGGTTGGTATAACAGCTGCTCCTCGTGGTGCTTTAGGGCATTGGATTAAGATAAAAGATGGCAAGATTGATAATTATCAATGTGTTGTCCCAACAACGTGGAATGGCTCTCCTCGTGATCCTGCAGGAAATATTGGTGCTTTTGAAGCCTCTTTAATGAATACACCTGTTGAGCGTCCAGAAGAACCGGTTGAAATTTTGCGAACACTGCACAGTTTCGATCCCTGTCTTGCTTGCTCAACTCATGTCATGAGTGAAGATGGCGAAGAGCTTGCGAATGTAAAAGTTCGTTAATATTAGGAGGATCTATTATGAGTGAGAATATGCAACCCACCCATAGCGAAACAGCTGTATATGTGTATGAAGCGCCTCTAAGGTTATGGCATTGGATAAATGCACTGGCAATTATAATTCTTGCTGTAACAGGTTATTTCATTGGCTCTCCCCTACCCACTATGTCGGGCGAAGCAAGCGACCATTATGTAATGGGCTATGTTAGATTTGCACATTTCTCCGCAGGTTACATTGTTGGTATTGGCTTTCTATTTAGAATCTATTGGGCTTTTGCTGGCAATAAGCATGCAAGAGAAATATTCCTTCACAACATAATCAGTGCGACATACTGGCGGGGCTTAGTGCATGAAATAAGGTGGTATCTATTTATGGAAAAAGAGCCTGAACAATTTGAAGGACATAATCCATTAGCTATCTTTGTTATGCATTGGCTTTTTGTCTATGGAATAATTTTTATGTTAGTGACTGGCTTTGCCTTGTATGGCGAAGGAACGGGTGCTGGTTCTTGGGCTAACAGCCTGTTTACTTCTTGGGTAATTCCTTTATTTGGTCAAAGTATGGATGTTCATACTTGGCATCATTTTGGAATGTGGTTAATCATCCTATTCGTGATGATTCACATCTACGTAGCTGTAAGGGAAGATATTATGTCTCGTCAGTCAATCATCAGCTCAATGATTAGTGGTTGGCGTACGATGAAATAGGTGTCAGTCAAGTCAGAACTATAACATTAATATAGATAATAAGAAGCTATCTCATTTGAGATGGCTTCTTATACTACTAGTGGAGGCTGGGGTTGGATTTGAACCAACATACGTGACGTTGCAGGCCACGGCATAGACATTCTGCCACCCAGCCATAGCAGCTTATTCTAGCAAAAGTAATGTGCTTACACTAAGGAATATTGCTATTTATAGCGCTCGTCGCCTGAACAACGGTTGAGGTTCAAGCACAGAATTAGCATATAACACGCTGATTCCAGATAGACCTTTAAGTGCTTCGTTAGGATCTTTGTCTTCTCGGATGGCGAAGCTATCAAATCCACAGCGTAGCATATGACTGAGTTGATCTCTAAGTACATCACCATTAGCGCGAAGTTCACCTTGCCAGCCAAGATAACGACGAAGCTCAACTGCCTGCGTATATGCCCGGCCATCGGTAAATTTAGGAAAATCTAACACAATCAATTTGAGTTGATTCAGCCAGGGTTTTAATTCATTAACATCGCTTGAATTATCAATGCTAAAAGCCTGAATATCTTCAAAATACGCCTGTAAAAGGCCAGAATTATAAGCTGCCAACCAAGGTTCAAATGGAATAACTAACTGGTCCAAGGAGTTCACATCTTGTGGTTTATGATGTTCAGAAAATACATCTAATATTTGCCACTTATCCTCGACAAGCTGTGCTTGTTGGCGATTAACGACGCTGATTACATTATTCATAAGCTTGCCTCCACATCATTACGTTGATAAACCTTGTCTTTAAATGGCGTTAAACCGATACGACCTACAGTATCACTGAATGCTTCATCTAATTGACGGTGTTCCAGATAGACTTGGGTAAGTATATCGATTACATCCGGAATAGCATCTGCCTCAAATGAAGGACCAATAACTTTGCCTATCTGTGCCTCTTTACCTTGTTTGCCGCCAATAGTTACTTGATACCACTCGCTACCATTTTTATCGACGCCTAAAATACCAATATTGCCAATGTGATGGTGTGCACAGGCGTTCATACAGCCTGATATATTAAGGCTCAAAGAGCCAATATCATGTAAGTAATCTAAATCATCAAATTTTTCCTGTATTGCTGCGGCAACGGGGATAGATTTAGCATTAGCTAAAGAACAATAATCACCTCCCGGGCAGGTAATCATGTCGGTTAACAAGCCAATGGTCGGTGAGGCTAAGTGATATTCTTTTAATGTTAACCACAACTCATATAATTTATTTTTAGCAATATCAGGCAGCACTAAATTTTGTTCATGAGTGACTCGAATTTCACTAAAACCATAAGTCTGAGCTAATTGAGCTACATGACGCATTTGATTGGCGGACATATCCCCCGGTGGATTATGTGGACCAGGTTTAGTTGAAATAACAACTGATACATAGTGATGATGTTTGTGTTCGTGCGTATTAGTAGAGACCCACTGAGCAAAGTCTTTATCTTGTGCGTAGTGTTGCTTATACGGAGAAATATCTAGCGTCTTTAATTTTCGCGTTAAAAAGTGTTTAGATACCCGATCATATTCTTCTTGTGTGAGCTCTGTTGGCCCAGATTTAAGTAATAACCATTCTTGTTCAACTTCTTCAGCAAAGGCGTCTACGCCTAGTGTTTTTACAAGTATTTTTATTCGAGCCTTATATTTATTATCGCGACGACCGTGACGATTATAGACACGCAGCACAGCTTCTAGGTAAGACAAAAGATGTTGCCATGGTAAGCCCTTCTTAAGTGACTTACTAATAATAGGCGTACGTCCCAAACCTCCCCCTACCATCACATTAACTTTAAGTTGTTCAGACCTCGCATCTTTGTAGAGATATAAGCCAATATCATGCGTTCTTACTGCCGCACGATCTTGCGTGGATGATGACACTGCAATTTTAAATTTACGAGGTAAAAATAAAAACTCAGGGTTAATCGTTGACCATTGACGTAATAGTTCGGCAATGGGCCTTGGATCGATGATCTCATCGGCAGACACGCCGGCAAATGCTTCTGTTGTAACATTTCTAACACAGTTGCCAGATGTTTGAATGGCATGCATGTCAACATCAGCTAAACGACTTAAAATATCCGGTACTCGTTCGAGCTCTACCCAGTTAAATTGAATATTTTGTCTGGTGGTAAAGTGGCCGTAACCTTTATCAAAATCATCAGCAATATCAGCAAGAGTCATTAATTGCTTCGATGACAATGTACCATACGGAATCGCGACCCTGAGCATGTAAGCATGCTTTTGAAGATAAACACCATTTTGCAATCTGAGTGGTAAAAACTCCTCCTCACTTAATTCACCACTTTTACGTCTTGCCACTTGGTCAGAAAACTGTTTGACACGTTCATTAACTAACTCTTTATCATAAAAATCATACTGATACATAATTAACCTTATCCTATTTATTTATGTCATTTACTGATAAATACAGCGGTATATTCTGTTTTTATTGTTTCATCATTGAGCGCAGCAGCAATAAATTTAAATTCTTGTATCGTGACCTCATCGTCACTGTCATTGCTATGTGAGCGCTTCACGAGAGCAGTGATGGATACAACCTTGCCAGGTTTGACAGGAATGACACTCTCAAGACCACGCACTTCAGCATGTTCTAGACCAGATATTCTGTACTGAATATTTAACGTTTTTTTAGTTTTATTAAGTAATTTCAAGGTGTATTTATTTTGAATACCACCATCACTCATTTTGATAAATAAGGGCTGCCTTTCGTGTATAACTTTAAATTCAGTTGGTGCAAAATTGGTAAATCCATATGCGATTCCTACAAGGGAGAACAGCATAATTAAGCTATATAGAATAACGCGAGGACGCTTGAAAAAAGGTAAACGCTTAACACCTTTATAAAGCTCTTTATAGGAGGCATAGCGAATCAATCCACGAGGTTGTTTAATCTTGTCCATAATGCTGTCACATGCATCAATACATAAACCACAGGTAATACAACCTTCTTGTTGACCTTTCCTGATATCAATACCCGTTGGGCAGACGGCAACACATAAATTGCAATCAATACATGACCCATTATTTGAATCAGTGGCTTTTGAATATTTAGCTCTTGGTTCACCTCGTTCAGCATCATAAGCAGGAAGCACAGTATCTTGGTCATACATAACACCCTGTAAACGTGCATACGGGCACAACCAAAAACATACTTGCTCACGCATAAAACCAGCAAACCAATAGGTAAAAAAGGTGAATATGGCAATTGTGATCCATACCGGCTTAGGCGCAGTTAAATCAAAAATCTGAGTCCACAACTCAAACGCGTCCATAAACCAAGCGGCAAACGAAATGCCTGTCAAAATCGAAATAGTCAGCCAGATAATATGTTTAGAAAGTTTTTTGACAACCTTATTTATAGTCCAAGGTTCATTTTTAAACTTATGTGCTTTTTGTGGGGTGTTACCTTCTAGTTTCCCCTCAATAAAACTAAACGCATCCGTCCACACAGTTTGAAAACAGAAATAACCACAAAATACACGCCCTGCAACTCCAGTTGCGGCAGCCAGTAAAATAGCTAAAAATAGTAAGGCTAATGCCAGCACCCAAATATCTTGTGGAAACAATGTCATATCAAACAGATGAAATTGTTGTTTAGGAATATCTAATAGGACTGCTTGTTGATCATTCCAGCGTAAATATGGACCTAAAAAATAAACTAGCCATACCGACATAGTTAAATTTTTCAGTGTTCTGAAACGCCCTTTTATACGTCTGGCAGTGATTTTTTCCTTACCTCCAGTGTGAACTTCCCATTCAGAAAGTGCATCATAAATTTCCACTTTTACTGGAATATCGACGAGTTTGGTCATCACAGCTTCTCCTGTGCTTCGTTAATCTGAATTAATAAGGGGTATTTAAACGATGGACTTTGATCGCGTACGACTTGTTATTATCAAGTCAGATAGCAATATCAATCCCGTTCGGAGTGAGTCATAATCGGTTGCGACTCCGAGTGAGACTCTGACAGCTTGAATACGGCTCCGAGCCATAACAAAGGCTGTGGATGGAACAACAGAAACACCACTACGTTCGGCTTGTTCTGTAAAGTCCAGAGCGCGATGACCCTTGGATAGTTTCAACCATAAATGTGGCCCAGCTGGATGTGACCAAATATCATTTTCTGAAAATATTGATGAGACCAGTTGCTGTCTTTTAATATTTTCAGCTTTGACCGCTGATATAATCTCAACTATTCGACCAGAACCTATCCAATAGGATGCAACTGCTGTCATTAATGGTGGCGCCATGATGTTACTAACTCGCATCTCCTCAGCTAATGCTAAGGCTTCATTCGTATCTGGACAAACAACATAAGCCACCCGTAAAGCTGGTGATATACATTTAGAAAGCGTGGCAATGTGCCAGGTATTTTCTGGTAATAACCTATAAAAAGACGTTATAGGTTTATCTAAGAAACTGTAATAAGGATCATCTTCAATAATAGATAAATCATATTGCTTAGCTATTTTTACAATCTCGATACGACGTTTTTTAGGTAGTGTGGTAGTGGTAGGGTTATCGATATTAGGGACAACATACAATGCATCGACATGATATTTTTGACATAAATGCTCTAGATCCTCTGGGAGGATACCATCCTGATCCATCTCAATACCGTAGATTTCAATAGCTAAATGGTCTGCAATCGAACGAAGTCCAGGGTAGGAAAAATCCGGTGCAGCAATGGCTTTGACACCCACTTTTTTTAAATGACTTAAAATAGAAAACAATGCACTGTGTGCACCACTTGCAATCAATACAAGATCTGACTGTAAATCAGGTATTTTATCAGATAGCCAAGCCATACCTGCTGCTCTATCGTCTGGGTTACCTGCGGTTTCTTGATAACTTAATTGTTTTAATGGTATTGAATGTTTGTCATTAAGACTGCTGAGAGCAAGAGCGATCTCTTTTTCCAACTCAAGCTCAGCTGGATTAGGGGGATTATTCATACTCAAATCAAGCTTTTTACCCGCAGTTAAACGCATAGAGTTATAGTGACTGAAAGCTGTTTGAGCCACAAAGCAACCACTGCCTGGTTGCGTTTCAACTAAACCTCGTTTTGCCGCTTCATTAATAGCCCGTGTGACTGTTGTTAAATCAATATTTAACGCATCGGCAATATATCGCTGTGCAGGTAACTTGTCACCTGGCTTAAGTAAACGTTCTTTGATGTCAGCCTCTATGGCTTCTACTATGCCAACATATTTAACTCTAGAATTCGGCTGAATTCGTGGTGTCCATATTGTCATAACTTAAGCGACCCTTTCAAAACATACAATTTGATAAATATCGTATGCCTTGAATGGATTGTATGCAATTAAAACATACGTAAAAGTTAAATGTAGTTGATTGTATGGTCTTGTATTTTATTATATGAATACAATTAGCTGATTTTTAAGTTAAAATTGAATGTCGGCAAAAACCGTTTGC
>CALCCU010000285.1 GCA_937900515.1 uncultured Gammaproteobacteria bacterium
TGATTTAATTTCGTGGGGTGCCATTGGTGCACGCACAACTGAAAGTCAAGCTCATAGAGAATTAGCCTCAGGACTTTCTTGCCCTATTGGCTTTAAAAATGCAACTGATGGAGGCTTACAAATTGCTGTTGATGCATGCATGTCAGCATCAAAACCTCATCACTTTATGTCATTGACTAAAGCGGGCCATTCAGCCATTTTCTCAACCACAGGTAATCCTGACTGCCATGTCATTTTACGCGGTGGTAAACAACCTAACTATGATGCTACAAGCATTCAAAAAACAGCTGAAGTAATCGGTCGAACAGGTCAAAAAGCACTATTCATGGTTGATTGCAGTCATGCAAACAGTGGTAAAAGTCATGTGCAACAAGAAGTTGTTTGTCGCGATGTTGCTGGTCAAATAGCAAATGGTGAAAAGCGTATTATGGGCATAATGCTAGAAAGTAATCTCATTGAAGGCAGGCAAAGTTGTGAACCAGACAAAGAGTTGGTTTATGGCCAAAGTATTACTGATGCCTGCATGGCATGGGAAAAGAGTGAAACACTACTGCATGAGTTAGCACAAGCTGTACGCCAACGTAGGACTAAGTGAAACGTACTAGTTTGAAGCACTAAAAACCACACAAATAATACTATAATTCATTGATATTGTTTCGAAATATCATTGAAATACGCTATACTATTCAGTTATTAATTTTAGACTCAGCCGCACTTCTCCTGCGCTGCAGTTAAATCCTGATTAAATCAGTAGGTTATTTTATGGCAGAGTATGCCCTCATATTAATAAGCACCATTCTTGTTAATAATATTGTTCTTGTTAAATTTTTGGGCCTTTGCCCATTTATGGGCGTTTCACGCAAGTTAGAAACGGCTATGGGTATGGGTTTAGCAACTACTTTCGTCTTAACACTGTCTTCTATTAGTAGTTATATGATTAACGAATTTTTGTTAATTCCACTCAACATAGAATTCCTTCGTACGATTAGCTTTATTTTTGTCATTGCTGTTGTCGTGCAATTCACTGAGCTTGTCGTACACAAAACCAGTCCTATTCTTTATCAAGTCTTAGGTATCTTTTTACCTTTAATTACAACTAACTGTGCGGTATTAGGTGTTGCTTTACTCAATGTACAAGAGGGTCACGGCTTCCTAGAATCAGCACTTTATGGCTTTGGTGCTGCCGTTGGCTTTTCTATGGTTTTAGTTATATTTGCCGCAATGCGTGAACGCATTGCTGTTGCTGATGTTCCCGTCCCTTTTCAAGGTGCCGCGATCGCGCTTATTACTGCTGGTTTAATGTCTATGGCATTCATGGGATTTGCAGGTCTGGTGAAATAACATGTTAACTGCAATTATTGCCATCACGCTGTTAGCGTTAGTTTTAGGTCTTGTCTTGGGTTATGCCTCAATTAAATTTAAAGTTGAAGGCGATCCAATTGCAGATCAAATTGATAAATTACTACCCCAGACTCAATGCGGCCAGTGTAGCTTTCCTGGGTGTCGTCCGTACGCTGAAGCAATTGCTGCTGGTGAAGCTGATATTAACCGCTGCCCTCCTGGTGGTGAAGCAACCATCGAAGCACTTGCTGACTTGTTAGAGGTTGAAGCTAAGCCCTTAGATGACGAATGTGGCGTAGAAAAGCCCAAAACTTTAGCGGTAATTGATGAAGATCGTTGTATTGGTTGCACACTGTGTATCCAAGCATGCCCTGTAGACGCTATTTTAGGGTCTGCTAAACACATGCATACCGTCATTGCTGATGAATGTACTGGCTGTGAACTTTGTTTACCGCCTTGCCCTGTTGATTGTATTGATATGGTTGAAACTGAAGTGAATCCGAATACATGGCGTTGGCCTGATCCTGCTCGAATTGATATTAAAGTAGGAGATAAAAATGGCGCAGAATAAACTAGGTACTTTTCCTGGCGGTTTGAAATTAGCAGGCCATAAACATCGTTCAACCCAAGAAGCAATTCAAAAAGCGCCGTTGAGTAAGCAACTGATATTACCTTTGCAGCAACACATTGGTGCAGCATCGACACCTATTGTTGCAGTAGGAGATAAAGTTCTTAAAGGGCAAAAAATCGCTCGTGCAGACGGTCATGTATCTGTATATTTACATGCGCCAAGTTCAGGTACTGTCAGTGCTATAGATGATCAGCCAATTCCTCATCCTTCAGGCTTATCTGCTTTATGTATAACAATTGATACCGATGGTGAGGATCGTTGGATTGAACGTGCACCTATCAGTGACATTACTACCCTATCGGAACATGAAATTCGCCAACTTATCCGAGAAGCAGGTATCGTCGGCCTCGGTGGCGCTGGCTTTCCAAGTTATATAAAACTGAACCCAGGTGTTCACCATCATGTTGAAACATTGATCCTGAATGGTGTTGAGTGTGAACCTTATATCACCTGTGATGATATGTTGATGCGTGAGCGTGCTCAAGGCATTCTTGATGGACTTGAAATAATGCAATATGCACTTCGAGTTAAAAACACAGTCATCGCCATTGAGGACAATAAACCTGAGGCAATTGCCGCCATGGAACTTGCACTCGCCTCACGTGCAAACATCAAGAATACAAATGTGGTGGCTGTCCCTACTCGTTACCCTGCGGGTAGTGAGAAGCAGTTGATCCAAGTAGTTACGGGTAAACAAGTTCCAAGTAAAGGCTTACCACTTGACCTAGGTATTGTCTGCCATAATATTGGTACTACCTATGCAATTGGTAGAGCCATTAACAATGGCGAGCCATTGATATCTCGGATCGTGACCGTCACAGGTAAGAATGTAAAAAAACCAGGTAATTTTGAAACATTACTTGGTACACCAATGCATGAGCTGTTGGCATTTTGTGATACTGACCGTAAAGCAGATGACCCATTCATTTTGGGTGGTCCAATGATGGGTTATAACTTATCAGGCGATCATCTACCTGTCACTAAAACTGCAAACTGTATTTTGGTGGGTGTAGATGATGGTGCTCCTGCTTCTACGCCTATGCCATGTATTCGTTGTGGCGATTGTGCTGAGGCCTGTCCTGCAAGCTTGCTGCCTCAACAGCTTTATTGGCATGCTCGAGCTAAAGATCTGGAAAAAACTCAAGAATATAATTTATTTGATTGTATTGAGTGTGGTTGCTGTAGTTATGTTTGCCCAAGCAAAATACCTTTGGTTCACTATTTCCGTTTTGCAAAAACAGAAACAATGACGCAACAACTTGAGACTCAAAAATCTGATATTGCACGAGTGCGTCATGAAAATAGACTCTCAAGACATGAGCTCGAAAAACAAGAAAAAGAAGAACGCCAACGCCAGCGTAAACTCGCTCTAGCCGCGACTAAAGCAGCGAAAGAAAAAGAAGCTGCCCAATCACCAGAATCAGGTAAAGAGGATTAACAACCAATGCCTTTAAGTCGCTTATCATCGCCTTTTTTGTCGGGCACTAATCGCATTACTCTGCAAATGCTACAACTGCTGGTAGCATTAATTCCGGCAGTTATCGCCTTAGTATATTTCTTTGGGCCAAGTGTATTAATAACAATGTTATTAGCCACTACGGTTGCTCTCATTGCTGAAGCTGTGATGCTAAAATTTAGAAACCGACCTATAAAACCATTTATAACTGATGGTAGTGCTATCGTCACGGCAGTCTTACTCGCGATTGCATTACCGCCGCTAGCTCCTTGGTGGCTAACAACTATCGGTATCTTATTTGCGATTGTCTTTGCCAAACACCTTTATGGCGGCTTAGGCTACAACCCATTCAACCCAGCTATGGTCGCTTATGTACTGTTACTGGTTTCATTTCCATTAGAAATGACTACATGGTTACCAGCAGTTAGCTTGAATGCACAGCCTCTTGATTTTGCATCAACTTTACAGATTATCTTTAATGGCCCACTTGCAAACAGCATTGACACTGTATCTGGCGCCACTCCGCTTGATGCAATGAAAACCCAAATTGGACTGATGCAGTTACCATCACAAATCATTCAACAACCATTATTCAATGGCATTGCTGGCCTAGGCTGGCAATGGGTGAATATTTGCTTAGCCATCGGTGGATTATTCCTCATTGTCAGACGCGTCATCAGCTGGCACATTCCTGTAGCAATGTTGTTGGGACTTGTAAGCATTAATGCAATTGTATGGTTGATATCACCTGAAACAACTGCTTCACCACTATTCCACCTGCTCAGTGGTGGTACGATGTTAGGTGCATTCTTTATTGCTACTGATCCTATTACAGCTTCAACGACCGTTAAAGGACGCTTAGTCTTCGGTGCCGGTGTGGGAATACTAACTTATATAATTCGTGTTTGGGGCGGCTACCCAGACGGTGTGGCCTTTGCAGTCTTAATTATGAATATGTTGGTACCTCTTATTGATTACTACACGCAACCACGCGTATATGGTGAGGTTACAAAATGACATTAATGAAGCACCCAGTCATGCGCGTAGGCATCATGTTGGCACTATTTGCTATCATCGCTACCAGCTTGGTGACGCTCACAGAAAGTAATACGCACGATAAAATTCTTGATAATGAAAAACAGGCATTATTAAAAGCAATCAATACTTTAGTGGCGAGTAATGACTATGATAACGATATTATTACTGATGTAATTTCGCTACCAAGAGCTGAACAATTAGGTACTCACGATGTCAGTACTGTATACCGTGCTCGCAAAGCAAACCAACCTGTTGCAGCTATCTTCACTAGTATTGCACCCAATGGTTATAATGGAAAAATAAAACTATTAGTCGGTGTTTATTATGATGGCAGCTTAGCCGGAGTGCGTGTAATTAGCCATAAGGAAACACCTGGCTTAGGCGATAAAATTGATGAAAAAAAGGCTGACTGGATCCGTCAATTTGAAGGATTATCCTTAAGTCGTCCTGCTCAATCTGATTGGAAAGTGAAAAAAGATGGTGGTCAATTTGATCAATTTACAGGTGCGACGATCACTCCTCGAGCTGTAGTGAAAGCAGTCAAGAATGCTTTACATTTTTTTGAGGAAAACCGCGATGACTTATTTAAGGAGGTAGAATAATGAACTCGGTATATGGCCCAATTATTCGTGATGGTTTGTGGAAAAACAATCCTGCATTAGTCCAACTTCTCGGTTTATGTCCACTACTCGCTGTAAGTAACACTACTATTAATGGTTTAGGCCTTGGCTTGGCAACAATACTTACCTTAGTAGCATCTAATGGTCTGGTATCTCTATTAAGACACCACATTCCTGAGGAAGCCCGCCTGCCAGTGTTTATGATCATAATTGCATCTATCGTAACAATCATTGAGTTATCCATGAATGCTTGGTTTCATGAGCTTTATTTAATTCTCGGTATTTTCATTCCTCTGATCGTAACTAACTGCGCTATCACTGGTCGCGCTGAAGCCTTTGCAGCCAGAAACCCTGTTGGCCCATCATTAGTTGATGGCCTTATGATGGGAATCGGCTTCACTGCTGTACTAGTATTACTTGGGGCAATGCGAGAAATAATTGGTCAAGGTACACTCTTAAGTGAAGCCCACTTAATGTTTGGTGAGGCCGCTCGCCACCTTAAAATTGTTGTTATTGATGATTATCGTGGTTTCTTAATGGCTTTATTGCCACCTGGTGCTTTTATTGGCTTAGGTTTGATTGTCGCATTAAAAAATGTGGTTGATGCTCGCCAAGCTAATAAACAAGCTCAAGTGGCTAGTAATTCTGTCGCTGAAACTGCTTCTGCATAATCATGAATCAGGCGCAACGCTACGAATTCTTTGCTACACTCAAAGCACACAATCCTGCCCCAACAACTGAGCTAAAGGCTGATTCAACTTTTGAGTTGCTAATTGCTGTTATCTTGTCTGCTCAAGCAACAGATGTTGGTGTTAACAAAGCAACTGATAAACTTTACCCTATAGCCAATACACCAGAAACAATTCTTGCGCTTGGTGTTGAAGGTCTCAAGCAGTACATTAAAACGATCGGCTTATTTAATAGTAAAGCTGAAAATGTCATCAAGACCTGCAGACAACTTATCGAGCTACACAATAGTGAAGTTCCCGATGATCGTGAAGCACTAGAGGCATTACCAGGTGTGGGCCGAAAAACTGCTAATGTTATTCTCAATACAGCCTTTCATCACCCTGTTATAGCCGTCGACACACACCTATTTCGCCTCTCCAACCGCACAGGCTTAGCCAAAGGAAAAACAGTACGAGCTGTTGAAGATCGTTTAATGAAAGTCGTTCCAAAAGAATTTATGCAAGATGCACATCATTGGCTGATATTACATGGTCGTTATGTCTGCATTGCTAGAAAACCGAAATGCGATCAATGCTGTGTATCTTCTACATGTGATGAATTTAAACGTAAACAGAGAAACTTAGCTAAGTTGGCAGCGCAATAGTGTTTGGTCAGAACCGCCAACAACTACGCAAAATGTACTTTGATGCGTGGCAAAAAAAAGTAGCCAATGAAGCACTTTCTGGACTTGAATCTATGATCACTCAAGTGATTAGCGAACATCCTGAGTATCATAAAATATTTAATAGTGAAGTAAGTCTGGAACAAGAATATTTTGTCGAGGATGGTCAAACGAATCCGTTTCTTCACATGGGCTTACATATTTCACTACACGAACAAATTTCAACCGATAGACCCGCTGGGATTCGTAGTTTATATCAACAGTTGCAAGCTAAGTTTTCGAGCACTCATGAAACAGAGCACCAGATGATAGAAGCGTTAACTGAGTCCTTGTGGATTGCTCAACGCAATAATCAAGCACCATCAGAATCCGCTTATCTAAGAGCATTACAGAAGTTACTATGACTAATAAGATCACAGCAGCAATCGAATTTTCATTTAAAGGCCAAACACTAAAGCCCAGTGTCAAATTAGACCTGGATGCTGTAATGAAACAACACGGTACGATTCCTCCTCTACACTCCTTGCTCGCCACGCTACATAATATCGATAGTTATTCTTATGAATATGAGATGCTTGAAGCTGAGGATATTATATTTTCAGATCCAGGTGGTGTAGCTGAACAATTTTTTAACAATTCAAAATTTGATCAAACTGGCTTTGAAAAATACTGGCATGAATCTAATGTATTAGACAAACTGAATCAGATCATAAAGACTCAACTGGATATTGATGATATACATCAACATCCAGCATTAAAAAATGTATTATTAGCAGCCTACGAGTTTGGCAAGAAAGCCTAATCAGCTACGTACTTCCTATTGACTTTAACCCTCACTTGCAAAAGCTAATAGCCTTCATGGCTGTTTCATCTTCATGAAAGAATTAAAGCAATTGTTCTAAGATAGTAGCGTATTATTTTTCAATAACAGCTAAAGCTAATACCTGTTATTGTTTATCATTAGACTCATTTTAATTCTCTTAATAATTTATTTTCAGTCCATAATGATCACAATTAAAACTAGTTAAAAAGGTTACAAAATGAAGGCTATCGGATTTAGCACTAACGATTCAGCACCTACTTTATTTGAGCAAGCAATGCCTATTGTAAGTGGACATGATTTATTAATTGAAATCGAAGCAATTGCAGTTAATCCTGTTGATACAAAAGTAAAAGCAGGTATTACTAAACAGCTAGAACAGCCTAAAATAATAGGTTGGGATGCAACAGGAACGGTTCGTGCTATAGGTGAAGATGTCAGCTCATTTAATATTGGCGACAAAGTGTTTTATGCTGGTGACGTGACACGCCCTGGCTGCTATGCAAGTCACCAGTTAGTTGATGAGCGCATTGTCGGCAATGCACCAAAAAACTTAACTGCTGAGCAAACCGCTGCTATGCCTCTGACGAGTATTACTGCCTGGGAAGCACTATTTTCGCGTTTACGAATTAGTTCTGAACATGATGAAGGTAAAAATATTCTCATCATTGGCGGTGCAGGCGGTGTTGGTTCAATTGCCATTCAACTTGCTAAAAATATCGCGAAATTAAATGTCATCACGACTGCATCACGAACAGAGTCTGAACAATGGTGCCGTGAACTCGGTGCTGATTATATTATTAACCACCATAGTGATATAACCATTCAATATCGCGGGTTAGGTATTGCTGATCCTGACTATATTCTATGCTTAAGTGATACTGATAATCATTTTGCGGCAATGGCTGATTTGATTGCACCGCAAGGCATGATTTGCAGTATTGTAGGTAGCCAACAGAAGCACGATCTCGATACATTAAAATCAAAAAGTGCAGGTTTTGTATGGGAGTTCATGTTCACTCGTCCAATGTTTAACACCACTGATATTCAAGAACAACAGCAGCTTTTAAACAAAGTTTCAAGCCTGCTTGAGCAAGGCATTCTTGTCAGTACTCACAAGCAGACCATAGGTCCAATCAATAGTGAAAATATTATTTTAGCCCATCAACAACTACTCACTGGTAGCACTTTAGGAAAAATCGTACTCACTGCTATTGAATAGATAGTTTCACCAGTTGTATTATCACCGTATAATAATTGTTATTTTAATTTAACCAAGGTTTCATAATGGCTTCTCAAAAATCAGGTAAATTCTTTGTTGGCAGCATTGTCACTTTCCTTATTGTCTTCGGTGTTGTCAAAATCATTCTTAGTAACATGCAAGATGTTGCAAAACACGTAGTCGCTCCAGAAAGCATGGCTGCTGAAGATGTAGCAGAACGTATCAAACCTGTAGCAGAAGTTTATATTGGCGAAGCACCTGTGGTTGCAGCCGCGCCTGTTGTTGAAGAAACAGTTGGTGGTGGTGCTCAAATTGTGACTCAGGTATGTGCTGTGTGTCATGCCACTGGCATGATGAGTTCACCAAAACTGGGAGATGCAGATGGCTGGGCACCTCGTATTGAAAAAGGTGTAGATGTACTTTATGAAAGTGCAATCAATGGCTTAAATATGATGCCTGCACGTGGTGGCCGACCAGACCTAAGTGATGATGATGTAAAAGCGGCGGTTGATCATATGATAGCGCTTACAAAATAACATTAAGCTAAATAAAAAATCCCGCAAATGCGGGATTTTTTATTGGCTAGGCCAAAACGATGAAAACAATTAATTTCCCCTATATAGCTCTTAGCTTATCAGCCCTACTATTTCTACTTGTGATGAGAGGTAGTCAAATTAATGCTGATGGAACAACGGATATTCCCTTACTAACTCTACTTGTTGTTAGCGAATTTTCATTTTTTGTAACAGCCATCGGTGCTTATATAGGACTAAAACACTGTCTCAGGGTTGGCTTTAAATCAATTTATGCTCTAGCATCAGTTCTGTGTTTATTACTATCAATTCGCTTTATGCTGCTCGGTATTGAGCTATGGCCATTGTAGTTAAGCAATCAGACTGAGACTACGCCATAAGCTGTAGGTAAAGTGATTCTACTTTCTTTCTCGCCCACGGTGTTTTTCTTAAAAATTTCAGGCTCGATTTAATACTCGGATCATTTTGAAAACAATTTATATCAACCCGATAAGATAATTCCTCCCATCCTAAGCGTTCGACTAATGTAGTCACGATAGCTTCAAGTGTTAAACCGTGCAAAGGATTGTTGGCTTGTTGTGTACTCATATAAATTATTTTACCTGAAATTCAAATTGTTCTTATTAATGTAAAAGCCATATTAATTATATTGCTAAACACATCATCACGTTATACTTGTAAGATAATCTTACTATAATACTGTACGACAACCACTGAAAATAGGATCTATTTGTGACCAATAATGACGTTTTACGCCGCATCCGTTATATCTTTGATTATAACGATACGAAAATGATTAGCATTTTTGCTGCTGCTGATGCTGAAGTGACTCGCGAGCAAATCAGCAACTGGTTGAAGCGTGATGATGATCCAGACTATAAGAACTGTAGTGATGTTCAGCTCGCGACATTCTTGAACGGTTTAATTAATACTAATCGTGGGAAACGTGATGGCGAGCAACCTAAGCCTGAGAAGAAAACGAATAACAACATCATTTTTAGAAAGCTAAAAATAGCCTTAGATCTACGTGATGAAGATATTTTAGAAATACTACTACTCGCTGACCTGCAAATTAGTCGTCATGAACTAAGTGCATTTTTCCGACGCCCTGATCATAAACATTTTCGTCCATGTAAAGATCAAATCTTACGAAACTTCCTCTATGGCGTTCAAATAATGCACCGCCCAGATGAAGCTGATGATGATAGTTTTCAGTGGGGTAAATAGTGGTTAATTGACCTTATAACCACTTTAATATCAATTTATAATCCTCGATAGCATCACTTTCGAGGATTTTTCTTTATAACTATAATATTTAAAATACTATAGCAATCAGTCTCAGTTAGAAAGCTTACCAACAGTCCAGCTCCCGCAAAACCAAATATTATCTTTTATTTAAGCATCGCTCTAATGTTGGACATATGAGCATTTTTTCGTTCCTTTCGTTCCTCAGGATCTGTCTGTGATTTCTCGCTAGTCCATATGAGGTCTTCTCCCGGCAGCTCTCGCAAGAAACGACTTTCTTCACAGTCTACCTTTTCGCCATAACGCTTACGGGAATTAGCTAAGGTAAACACGAGACTACGCTGTGCACGTGTAATCCCCACATAGGCAAGACGACGCTCTTCTTCAATACCATCTTCTTCAATACTGGTACGATGCGGTAGAATTTCTTCTTCCATTCCAACTATGTAGACGTGTGGAAACTCAAGACCTTTCGATGCATGAAGTGTCATAAGATAAACGGCATCTTCCTGATTTTCGTCTTCCTGTCTTTCTAGAATATCCATCAACTGTAGGCGTGCGGCAATATCACCAATGTTTTTTTCTTCGGTATCTTGATCGATAATTCTACCTATCCATGCGACGAGCTCTTCAACATTTTCCATTCGCCTATTCGCTTGATTTGGATCACCAGTGACTTCTTCTAACCAAGCGCGATAGTCGATTTCTTCAATCATATCTTTAATCGCTTCCAGTAAGTTTCCTCGCTTAGCACGATCAGCAATATCCACCAGCCATTTGGTAAAGTACTCTAAATGGCCCATTGCCTTTGGTGTAATTCTATCGGCGAGTCCCATTTCAAAACAGGCGCCAAACATGCTTGTTTTACGCTCTGCGGCGTAATTGCCCAATTCTTGTAGCGTTGTTGACCCTATACCACGTCGAGGTGTATTAATAACACGTAGAAAAGCATTGTCATCATCTTGGTTAGCAAGCAGTCGTAAATACGCCATAATATCTTTCACTTCTACTCGAGCAAAAAAAGAAGTTCCCCCTGTGAGAATGTACGGCACATTGTGTTCACGTAAGATGCGTTCTATCGGTCTAGATTGATGATTACTACGGTATAAAATCGCATAATCTTTAAAGTCTGCTTGATGTTTGAGCTTATGGTAGAGCAATTCGGATACTACTTTCTCCGACTCATGGTCATCGTCTCGGCAGCCGATAACACGTATCGGATCACCTTCACCCATTGCACTCCACAATTTCTTTTCAAAAATATGTGGGTTGTTGGCAATTAAGGTGTTCGCAACGCGTAGGATTCGTCCCATCGAACGGTAGTTTTGCTCTAGCTTGATTAGTTTAAGTCGAGGAAAATCTTGCTGTAATTGCACTAAATTTTCTGGTCGAGCTCCACGCCATGAGTATACGGATTGGTCATCATCTCCCACCACGGTTAAACCTTCACGAATGCCAACTAACTGCTTCACTAATTCATACTGACAGCCGTTGGTATCTTGATACTCATCCACTAATAAATAATGAATACGTGCCTGCCATTTCTTTAATACTTCACTATTATCGCGAAACAGTAGTACTGGCTTCAAAATTAAATCATCAAAGTCGACAGCATTATAGGCTTGTAAAGCATCAACATAGCGCTGATAAACTTTCGCCGCTGCAGATTCTTGCTCCTCCACAGCAACGCGCATTGCTTCGGCAGGCATAATCATCTGATTTTTCCACTCAGAAATTTGCCACTGGCATTGTTCGGCATGCTCACTATCGGCAGCAAAATCTCTGCCCATCAAGTCACGCAATACTGCAAGGCTATCTTGCTGATCAAATATTGAGAAACCTGAACGATAGCCAAGGTGAGCAAATTCTTTACGAAGAATATTTAAACCGAGATTATGGAAGGTAGAGACCATCAGACCGCGTGCAGAGGAGTTTCGAGCAGCCATCATTTCTGCCACTCGACTTTTCATTTAATTTTGAA
>CALCCU010000286.1 GCA_937900515.1 uncultured Gammaproteobacteria bacterium
AGTTTTCAGAATAATATCTAAAGCTTGGTCCCAAGGCACATTTTTCAATCTCAATGTTAAATTGCCTTGAACAGTATCACTGGTGACTAAGTTCATTCCTGTAAAGTCGGCTAAAAGCTGTAATACGGCACGCACTTCAATATTTTGGAAATTAAGAGATAATTGTTCACCTTGGTAACCGAACTCATCTTGTCGCTCTTCAGCTTTCAAGTCATCAGTAAGTGGTTTAACTTCAATTACTAACATATCTTCTGATTGGTAAGCTAAATGCTCAAATTTTCCAGATGTTGTTAATGTTAATTGCGCATTGTTACCTGACTGCACACTATCAATTATTTGTACTGGTGTACCAAAGTCGACCACATCTAACCGACGACGTAAACTCTCTGGTAACACAACACCTGATAAATCGACAACAATCGTATCTCTCTCTTGATGAACATCAACGGGAGCACTTTCATCATTCATATGAATCATCAAGCGTGCTTCACCTTTTTCGCCTCTTCGGAAATCAATATCACTAATACTTTTAGCCATGTCTTGACTAAAATCATCTTGTTGGTTGCTACCTTCAACCGTCACAAGAATCACATTACCCTCTTGCTCAACCTTATAAGGAACTTTTTGAGCAAGATTAATAACCATTCGCGTACGATCACCGGCTTCAATAATTGAAACGCTATTAGTTTCACCAACATTAATTTGCTGCGTTTTTCTATCTAACATATTGCTAACATCAGCAAAATCGAGCACTACCCTAGCAGGATCATCAATTGAGAATGTATTAGGCTTATCTACAGGCTCTGAGAAAGTAAGCATTATTTGTGCTTTTTCTCCTGGCAACGAAGAATAGCCTAGAGATTGTAAATCGGCAGCAATAACACCTGTTGTCGTCAGAGCTAGTGAACTAACACATAGCCATTTCATCATTCTTTTAAATTGATGCATTACTAACATTCCTCTTCCCGCCGTATTTTTAGTCATAATTCTATCTTCGCTAGTCATGATTATCTCTATGCCTTTAATTTACATCAATCACAGAAAGAGTAGCATCGCGCTCTACGTAACCACTATTTCCATCAGATACAATTTCTTTTAATCTTACTTCAGCATCAGAAATCGCCAAAATCTGTCCATCTTCTAATCCCAAATAGTCACCGACTTTTACACGATGAATAACGCCTTCTGGAGCACGAATTAAGGCCCACATATCATCCTGCTGTAATGTCCCCACTAAACGAAGCTCGTTTAAAGCATAAAACTCCAAAGCTTCTTTTAAGCGATTCCGATCTGGATGGATACCATTATCAACTACTTCTTTGATTTCTTCTTCAACAGGCAGTATATCGATCACTGTTTGAATAAAGGGATTGCGTAACTCACCAGCTGAATACGCGAATTTTTCATAGGTTTTCATTACTGGCATAGGCTGAATTTCAGGCTTAGGCTGTGATTGAACATTAGCAATATACGCTGTCAAATCACCTTTTTCATTTTGACAACCACTCAAAACCAAAGCAACGAATAGAATGACTACTTTATTCCAATTTAACATGACTTACTTATTCCTGTTCATCAAAGTAACGATAAGTTTTCGCCGTTATATTCATCGACATTTTTCCAGAATCTTTAGCTAGTGGCACTAAAGTCAAATTATGCATAGTCACGATACGGGGCAATGCAGCAACAGCACTCACAAATTCACCAAATTGATGAAAGTTGCCTGTAACAGTTATTTGAATTGGTAACTCAGCATAGAAGTCTATAGGGTTCTCGCCTTCTGGTTTGAACAACTCAAACTCTAATCCGTTCACAAGGCCTGAACGTGAAATATCAACTAATAAATCAGCCACTTCACTTTTACGAGGTAACTGCTGCAACATCGATGCAAACACCACCCTCATTTCTTTCATTTGTTTTTTATATGCTTCTAAATTGACAGCTTTTGCATACTTAATTTCATAGGACTGTTTTAATGTATTTTCTTTTGCTTCAGCCGCTTTTAAAGCCACTTCTTTATCTTTAATAATGTAGTAGTAACCACCGACCCAAACTAAAATACAGACTAACGCTATAGCAATGGCTTTCACTGCTACAGGCCACTCACCACTCTCATTAAAATCTAAATCGTTAAGTGAAGATAACTCCATTACATATCACCTTCTTCTTTTATCACTTTTGTCTCTTTGGTCACCAAAGTGAACTTGCGGATGGCATCATCGTTAGTTGATGTTCTCTTGATGACGGTTAAATCAGGGTTATCAAACTCTGTATTTGAATCTAGCTGGCGCATAAATACAGAAACTCTAGCATTAGACTGAGCAACCCCATTTAGGGTCAGCGTATCACCTTGTCGCTGCACTTTATCCAGATGAATCCCTTCAGGAACACTACGTACGAGGGCATCAAAAACTTTAACTACTTTAGGTCGGCTTGATTGCAGTTCCTGAATAACATTCATTCGAGCTAATAACTGTTCTCTTTCTTTATCAATGGTTTTTATTTGAGCTATTTTCAAATCTAACTTAGTGATTTCAGATTGCAAAAATGTATTTCGTGAGTTTTGCTCATCCAAGTTACTGTCAGCGTAAAGAATTGCTCCATACAAAATAACAGCAGCAAAGATAAATCCAGCAACTAATGCCGTTATAAATTGCTTCTGGCGCTCTTGTCTTTTCTCTTCGCGCCAAGGTAGTAAATTAATATGAGCCATTAATCAAAACTCCTCATGGCAAGCCCGCATGTAATCAACATCGATGGTGCATCATTACTTAAAGCATCAATCGAGACTTTCGAGCCTACAGTCATCTCAACAAATGGATTAGCAATTGTTGTCGCAGTATCAGTATCACTTTCAATCATGGCATCAACACCTCGTATGGATGCACAGCCACCTGCTAGCAAGATATGATCTATTGATTGATACTGCGTCGAAGTCGAGAAGAAAAATTGTAACGCTCTTGTCACAGTCGTGGTCATTAAGCTCTTAAAAGGGTCTAATACCTGCTGAGCATAATCTTCTGGTAAATTATTCTCTTTTTTTGCTCTACCAGCATCCTGAATAGAAATTCCATAATGTTGGGCAATATTTTCCGTCAACATACGCCCACCAAATGTTTGTTCGCGTGTAAAAACGATTTTACCATCGACAAGCACATGTAATGTTGTCAATGTCGCCCCAATATCAACTACAGCAACCGTTAATCCTTCGCCATGTAATGGCAGTTGAGAAGTAATTAAAGAAAATGCATTTTCAACTGTATAAGCCTCAACATCAACTAACTTAGGCTGTAGGCCTGCCATTTCGACAACATCCGTACGCGCATCAACATTTTCACTTCGCGATGCAGCTAATAATACATCTACCGCTGTTTCATCTGATTCTGATGGCCCAATTACTTCAAAGTCTAACCGTACCTCTTCCAGAGGATATGGAATGTGACTTTCTGCTTCGAGCATAATCTGCTCTTCAAGTTCTCTATCAGTAAGTGTGGCAGGGTACGAAAGAACCCTCGTAATGGTCGAATTAGCAGAAACGGCGACTGCAGCTAGCTTAGTTTTCGTTCCAGAGCGTTTTACAGCTCGGCGAATGGCACTAGCAACGTCATCTTTATTTTCTATTCTGCTTTCAACAACAGCATTGATAGGCAAAGGTTCAACAGCATAAGACTCTACCGTATACTTATTACCTTTTTTACCAAGTTCAAGCACTTTAACTACTGATGAGCTAATGTCTATCCCTAATAGTGATTGGCTTTTTCTTCCAAACATGTGCCGCCTCAAATTGCCGATAACAAATAACACTTACTACTCATACTTAAAGTAGTTTCTCAAGACTATAATCCATCTATATTCAAAATACAATATAGTTAATGGCTTTAATGAGCGATAGCGCTCAATAATAACAACTTAAATTATTCGTTTTCCTATCTTGTATTGTGTATTGAATACGCTCATATATACTGAACTGCAAATTTATTCATTTTAATAGGCCTTTTAAAAGTACTTTTATGCATCATTTTTTACGACGACTCTTCCTTTTGTCAATTTTTATGATCGGCTTATCTGCTCTAGTCATTACAGCAGCATACTTTTGGCTTGCTCCCAAGTTGCCTGATACAAACACTTTAAAAGAAACCCAGCTCCAAGTCCCTCTCAGAATATTTAGTGCCGAAGGCCAGCTTATAGCGGAGTTTGGTGATAAAAGACGCATTCCCGTTGAATATCATGATATTCCTCCTGCGCTTGTTCATGCCTTCTTGGCCTCAGAAGATGACCGCTTCTTTGAACATCCAGGCGTTGACTATCAAGGTATCCTGCGTGCCGTATACTCCCTCGCAACAACGGGGGTAAAAGCACAAGGTGGTAGTACCATCACGATGCAAGTCGCTCGAAACTTCTTTCTAAGTAATGAAAAAACCTATTTACGCAAAGTAAATGAAATCATTTTGTCTCTACAAATAGAGCAAGTACTCACTAAGGAAGAAATTTTAACCTTATACCTAAACAAAATTTACTTAGGAAATCGAGCCTATGGCGTAGCTGCAGCAGCCAAAGTTTATTATGGAAAAACACTTCAAGAGCTCACCCTGCCTGAATTTGCAATGATTGCAGGCCTTCCCAAAGCACCGTCAAGATATAATCCAATCGTAAATCCAGACCGCGCTCAGTTACGACGAGATTACGTACTTCGTCGTATGTGGGAAGTCGGCCATATCTCAAAACAGGATGGAAAGATTTTGGCGATTT
>CALCCU010000287.1 GCA_937900515.1 uncultured Gammaproteobacteria bacterium
CGAAGCTTGGGGTGAATCGAAAGCGTATTTTTGGTCAATAGTATTAATGATCGGCTTTATCTTTTTTACGATTAATTTAGCGTTTAACTCAATGCTACAGACGGTTAAATCAATTCTATCGGGCTTGCATAGACTGGAAAAAGGCCAATACGGTTATCAATTACCCCATTTTAAAATTAGTGAGTTTGATGCAATCGCGCATGAAATAAATGAAATGTCACTCGCCTTGAAATCGGCTCAAGAAAGCAATCAGGCCTTGGCTCGCCACACCATGCAAATTCAAGAATCAGAAAGACAAAACTTATCTCGAGAACTCCATGATGAGATGGGCCAATCGTTAACAGCCATCAAAGCAATGGCTGTTACCTGCCAGCAACCCAGCACTGATGTAAACACTGTGGCTCGTTCAATTATTGATATTTGTAATCACCTTTCGGTTGTTGTTCGCTCAATGATGCGTGCCCTGCACCCTCTCAGTCTCACCGAACTTGGATTAGGCGCAACACTGTCTGATTTAGTCCGTGAATGGCAGCGCCGCGTTCCTGAATTAAATTTCGATCTTGATTATGACCCTTCATTAGAACAGCTTAGTCATGATGTCACCATTCATGTTTACCGTATTGTGCAAGAATGTTTAACCAATGTAGTGAGGCATGCTAATGCAACGGAGGTGACAATATTATTAACCAAACGGGCTAATACCGTTTGGATAACCGTTGCTGATAATGGATATGGAGCAATTCTAACTGATCCTGGTTTTGGCTTATTAGGAATGCGTGAACGAGCTGAGAGCTTGGGGGGAAAACTCAAGTTTGAATCAGCTCAACAAGGTGGTGTGAGTGTCGTGGCTCAACTGCCTTATTTTGAGGAAAAATTAAGTGAACAATAAAATTAAAGTACTTTTGGTTGATGATCATACTGTGGTGCGTGCTGGCTTTAGAATGCTATTAACATCACAAGACTTTATCGGCGATATCGTTGATATAGATCGAGGAGAGCTAGCAACCAAAATATATCAACAATTTAATCCTGATGTGGTGGTCATGGATCTATCCATGCCAGGGATTGGAGGTTTAGAAACAATTCGACGTTTATGTAAGCATGATTCAGAAGCGACTATTTTGGTATACAGTATTCATGATGAAGTCATCTACGTTGAACGTGCATTGCAAGCAGGTGCTAAAGGCTATGTGAGTAAAAATAGTGCTGCAGAGGTACTGGCTCAGGCGGTTGCAGTTGTTGCTAGTGGCAACAAATTTATTGAACAAGGCTTATTACCTGATTTAAATGATGTTCGTGATGCCTCTATCAATAATGCTAAGCAGTCTCTCAGTGTTTTATCGCCTCGTGAATTCGATGTTTTTAGACTGTTAGCAAAAGGTAAAACAGCCCATGAAGCAGCCAAAGAGCTATGTTTAGGTTATAAAACAGTTGCGAACTATAGCACTCAAATTAAAAACAAATTGAATGCTAATACAGCTGCAGATTTAGCTAATATTGCCATCAATAATAATATTACTTAACTGAGGTATTAAATCGCCCTACTAGTAGTCGGTAACTGAGCAATAAAAATAAGATAGGTATAAGTATAAATACCAGTACAAATTCAGCCAGCAGATAAACGGATGCAGTAACAGCACTATCCGTCTTATCTTTTATAGATGTAAATAAATCAGTCAGCTGAAATTTACTGGTCATTGTGTCAAACCAACTTTTATCCTCTTGTTGAACTGTTGACTGGTTTAATTGTTTAATTTCACTTTCTGCTGTGACTAAAATAGTCACTGACTCCTGTCTCTGAGTTTCCAACCATGACTGCATCAAGCTAGACGTTAAAACCATGCTCGGCACCATTAATCTCAAAATAGTCATTGCAACAACTAAGCGAAGCAATGACTTTTGATGTTTTAATGATACTTTCTGAAAAGTAATAAATACTGCTACGCAAAGGGAAAACATTACGAGCCCCCACCTCAACAGCTCGATATCTGTAAGGCTCAACAGTATTTTTTGTATTCCTATTGATGCCGATGCGAATAATAATACGGTCGAGACTTGCTCGATAAGATCATTTAATGGGTCAAGTATTTCACCTGGGGTTAATGTTAACCCTACTCCCATAGGTTCGATTGATAACTCTGTGCCTTGTGCTGTGGATATCACTGCGTTCAAGCCACGCAGTACAGCATAAACAGACAAAGTTACCTTGAGCATCGTAGTCAGTTCCTGACCGATATTTGATTCCAGCGGTAAGAAAAGTAAAACACTACAGATAGTAAGTAAAATCAGAGGAGTTAGTTGGGCTTTCCTAACCATCAATCTTAGTCTCTTAAGTTATTTCCACATAACGTCTGAACCTTCTTTTACAGCCACAGTAAGAAGGTCAATAAGCGGTAAGGCTCTCTTAGAAATACTAACGGGTGATTCATCCTCTTCCTCGCCTTCAGGCATCGCTTCATCACCAACTTTAGAAAGCGCAGCTTTTAAGTTTGCTAAAGCGGCTGCAACATCGTCGGCCAAAATAGCGCTAGGCACGGTGCCACTCTGCCCCATCATTTTGAGCATAGCTTCGCCTATATCACCGAACATGATGATATCAGCATGATATTTTGTACTAAATGTAACTAACATAGTTGTGCTCCTTATTGAGCGCTGCTTAATGCAACACATTATACTTATTCAATATACAGCAATATATTCATTCACAGCAGGGATAATTTACCACCCTACCGTTTAGTGATTTCCATTATAATCTCAGTATTGTTTCATCATTTTTATGGTGATCATTTCTTCTTATTTTCTGATATTTAGGACACATAAGCTTTATGGCTCAGTACGTATACAGCATGAATCGCGTTGGCAAAATCGTGCCACCAAAACGTGAAATTCTTAAAGATATCTCATTGTCATTTTTCCCTGGCGCCAAAATTGGTGTGTTGGGTCTAAATGGTTCGGGTAAATCTACTCTACTTAAAATTATGGCAGGTCTCGATAAAGACTATCTTGGTGAAGCAGTCCCAATGCCAGGAATGAATGTTGGCTACTTACCTCAAGAGCCTGAACTCGATGATAGTAAAACAGTACGAGAAGTTGTTGAAGAGGCTGTCGCAGATGTAAAAGCTGCCGTTGATGGTTTAGAAGCAGTTTATGCCGCCTACGCTGAACCTGATGCTGATTTTGATGAGTTAGCTAAGCAACAAGCTGAATTTGAAAACTTAATTCAAGCTAAAGATGGCCATAATCTTGAAAATGCTTTGGAACGAGCTGCTGATGCATTACGTCTGCCACCTTGGGATGCTAATGTTGGCGTACTCTCTGGTGGTGAACGTCGCCGTGTTGCATTATGTCGTTTATTGTTAGATAACCCAGATATGTTGTTACTTGATGAGCCGACAAACCATTTAGATGCTGAATCAATCGCATGGATTGAACGTTTCTTACAAGACTTCCCTGGCACCGTTGTAGCCATCACCCATGATAGGTACTTCTTAGATAATGCTGCAGGTTGGATTTTAGAGCTAGATCGTGGTCGCGGTATTCCTTATGAAGGTAACTACTCATCGTGGTTAGAACAAAAAGATGCTCGTTTAGAATTAGAAGCAAAAACCGAAGCCTCACATAATAAAGCAATTAAAGCCGAGCTTGAATGGGTTCGTCAAGGCGCTAAAGGCCGTCAGTCTAAGTCTAAATCACGTTTAAAATCATTTGAAGAAATGAACTCTCGTGAATTCCAAAAGCGTAATGAAACCCAAGAAATATACATTCCACCTGGTCCTCGTTTAGGTGATAAAGTTATTGAAATCAATAACGTTACTAAATCATATGGTGATAAATTATTGTTTGAAAACCTAAGCTTGAACATTCCAGCAGGCGCTATTGTAGGAATTATAGGGCCAAATGGTGCGGGTAAATCGACATTATTCCGTATGATTAGCGGCCAAGAACAACCTGATTCAGGTTCGATTGATCTTGGTAGTAGTGTGCAACTATCTTACGTTGATCAATCCCGTGATTTAGATGGTAACAATACCGTTTACCAAGAAATATCTGAAGGAAATGACATCATTACTGTCGGTACGTATGAAACCCCTTCGCGTGCGTATTGTGGGCGCTTCAACTTTAAAGGCTCTGATCAACAAAAATTCGTTAAGGATTTATCAGGCGGTGAACGTAATCGTCTGCATATGGCAAAACTGCTTAAAGAAGGTGGCAATGTGTTGTTACTCGATGAGCCGACCAATGATCTTGATGTGGAAACCTTACGCGCCCTAGAAGAAGCGATTTTAGCATTCCCAGGTTCTGCGGTAGTTATTTCGCATGATCGCTGGTTCTTAGATCGAGTATGTACGCATATGATTGCTTACGAAGGCGATTCTAGTGTGACCTTCTTTGAAGGTAACTACACAGAATATGCTGAAGATTATAAAAAACGGCATGGTAAAGATCATCAACCAGAGCGAATTAAATACCGTAAGATGAACTGACATCCTTAGTTATTAAATGCCAAGTCGTTAGTTAAGATTAACGGTTTGGCATTTATTTAAGGAAACCTACGGGGGTAAACAAAAATAATAAATGGTATTTCATTTTCTATCCTAGGGCTCAAAGCTCTCCTGTTACAGTGCACATTATTCCTAACAATAACTTAAACCCGTTCCTCCCCCCCCTCTGAAACAACGCTTTCTAATCCTAAAATAAACACAAGATACATCATCAACTCTAGTACGTTAATTCTGGGCTTAATAA
>CALCCU010000288.1 GCA_937900515.1 uncultured Gammaproteobacteria bacterium
ATTGGCGCGTTTACTTCCCGGCAAAACAAATCGATATCGCCTATCAACTGCACGCACCAGAAAAAGCCTCTAACACTCGATTTGCTATTTTGGCCGATATTTTATTTGTCATACCCGCCGTTGCATTCTGCTCATGGATCACTAAAGGAATACCCAATAGCTTCGCCGCTACAGCACCAGGCCCAGACGCGAAGCCTCCCATACCCAACACCACATTAGGCTTCACCTTTTTTACAACATGATAAGCCTGCGCCACCGCTTTAATGAGTCTAAACGGAGCAAGTAAAATACTGAGACGGCCTTTGCCACGAACGCCCTGTACGTCGATGGTATGCAATGGAATATCAGCATTAGGGACAACACGGGATTCAATACCTCGTTGAGTCCCCATCCAATGCACGGCAACACCCTGAGCGCGCAAACAGTCAGCCGTCGCTAGAGCAGGAAAAACATGCCCACCCGTTCCTCCGGCCATAATGAGTGCTGTTTTAGTTTGGCTCATGAGAAACTTCCTTCGGCAAAGTCTTTTTTAGCAGGCCCTGAATTACGTGGAGCCTCCTTATCCTGATCTACGGTGTTAGCAGGTTTCACCTTTTTTTGAGGGCTTTTTACTGCCAAAACTGTCGTTTTATCAAAGGCTCCTTCAGCAAAGCGCATGCGCTTTAACTCAACGTCTATGCGCAAGACTAAGGCAATCATAGCCGTACATACTAACAAGCTACTACCACCATAACTTAGCAAGGGCAGAGTCAAACCTTTAGTCGGCAATGCGCCCACATTAACACCAATATTGATCAACGCTTGACCTGCCAAAATAAAGCCAAATCCATAAGCCACATAGCCCATAAAAAACTGGCGTTGCTTTTCAGCTTGTCGCCCAATAAGGAAAATGCGTGTAATGAGAATGGCATACAGAATTACCACGGCTATGGCACCTATAAAGCCAAGTTCCTCCGCTAATACCGAATAAACAAAGTCTGTGTGTGCTTCTGGCAAGTAAAAGAGCTTTTGCACACTATTACCTAAGCCTTCACCAAACCAATCGCCACGCCCAAAAGCGATTTGAGCTTGTGATAATTGGTAGCCAGCGCCAAAAGGGTCTGCCCACGGATCCTGAAAGGACTTTAATCGAGCCATACGGTAAGGCTGAATTACCCCCATCAGACCAACAAAGCCCACGGCACTCACTAAAATGAGAATAAATTGGCCAAACTTCATGCCACTTAAAAAAATCATTCCCATCACGCAGCCCATCAAAACAACGGCCGCGCCATAGTCGGGCTCAAGCAATAGCAATGACACAAAGAAAGCCAGTGGCAAACCCGGCTTTACAACACCTTTCCAACTGGTTCGCACCTCAGCTAAACGTCGTACAAGATAACCACCGAGATAGATAACCATGCAAAATTTAGCAATTTCAGACGCCTGCAAGTTCAGCGGGCCAGCACTAATCCATCGACGACTACCATTAACTTCGCGGCCAATGCCAGGAATAAGCACAACCACCAGCAGTAAAAAGCCAGCCAATAGCAGATAAGGCCCCGAACGCTGCCACAAAGATAACGGTATTTTATAGGTGATTACCGCACCAATAATGGATAGCAAAATAAAGATGCCATGACGCTGCGAAAAGAAAAATGCTCCACCAAACTTTTGCGCCGCCACATCCATCGAAGCCGAAGTAATCATGACAAAGCCTGTCAACACTAAAGCGACTGCCGTTGCTAACAACCACGGATCAAACGGCATAACAGCATCGCCCGGCAAAGAAAACCAGCGCGGTATACTTTGCATAGAAGCATTCGGTAACGGTGGCGTTTGCTTTACCTGGCTATTCACAAAGCCTCCACAGCGGCAACAAACACATTGCCACGTTCTACATAGTTCTTAAACATATCGATGCTGGCACACGCAGGGGACAACAAAACGAGATCCCCCTCCTGTGCTTTGGAAACGGCCAATTCAACGGCTTGCTCTAATGTATTAGTGATATCACTAGGACAATCCGATAAGGTTGATTGGATAGCAGAGGCATCTTGGCCGATTAAAACGAGATGGCGCACATAACGGGTAACGGGAGCCAACAAATCATTAAAGGCAGCCCCCTTTCCATCACCTCCAGCAATAAGAACAATACGCTGACCTTCGGCTAAATCAGGCCCTAAGCCGTCTAATGCAGCAACTGTAGCGCCTACATTCGTGCCTTTGGAGTCGTTGTAAAAAGTCAGCCCCGCTTTTTCAGCAACCCACTGGCAACGATGCTCAAGCCCACCAAAGGTACGTAGTGTTGCTAACATGGCATCCATTGGAATATGCACAAGATGCCCTAAAGCAAGAGCCGCCAGTGCATTAGCCACATTGTGGCGACCCGGCATGCGAATATCAGATACAGGCATTAAGTTATCTTGCGCTAGGGCTAGATACTCAATGCCCGCCTCTTCGCGTAAACCAAACACACGAAAATCGGGCGCGCCTAATCTAAAGCCCCACGGCTTCATCCCCATGGGCAATAAAGGATGAGTAAGTGGATCATCTTTATTTTCAACGGCAAATTTACAGCCCCGATAAACGCGGTGCTTAGCGCGGTAATACGATTGCATATCTGGATAACGATCCATGTGATCAGGGCTGACATTGAGCACTGTGGCAACTTCTGCCCGCAAATCATGAGTCGTTTCTAATTGAAAGCTGGATAGCTCCAGTACATACAGTTGCTTTTCCCCTTCAGAAAGCATCTCTAGCACCGGAGTACCCAGGTTACCTCCTACGCCCACTGATAGGCCGGCCGTTTCGGCCATAGCGCCAACCAATGTCGTCACTGTGCTTTTAGCGTTAGATCCTGTGATTGCTATAATTGGCGCGTTTACTTCCCGGCAAAACAAATCGATATCGCCTATCAACTGCACGCCATTTTCGATTGCAGCCAGGATAGCCGGCGTACTTTGTGCCACGCCCGGACTTAACACGATTTCAGAAGCCGAAGATAAGAAAGCGGCATCCAATGCGCCTAAACGAATATCAACGTCAGCAAACTCTTCATGGACAAGGTCTATTGACGGCGGGTTTTCACGAGTATCAGCGATCGCAAAACGAATGCCCTTACGTTGTAAATAACGCGCACAAGACAGCCCGGTTTTACCTAAACCGATAACAATGGTGAGCTGATCAGATGCTATTAATGACATATTCGTTTCCTGTTATCGAATCTTGAGCGTGGCCAAACCGACCAAGACCAAAACCACAGTGATAATCCAAAAGCGCACAATTACACGAGGCTCTGGCCAGCCTTTTAACTCAAAATGATGATGAATAGGTGCCATTCGGAAAATACGACGTCCCGTGAGCTTGTAAGACGCTACCTGCAAAATAACGGACACGGTTTCCATGACAAACACACCACCCATAATAACAAGCACCAACTCTTGCCGAACAATCACGGCCACCGTACCTAGCGCCGCCCCAAGAGCAAGAGCACCAACGTCTCCCATGAATACTTGAGCAGGGTAAGTGTTAAACCACAAGAAGCCTAAACCGGCTCCCACAATAGCGCCGCAAAAAATAATAAGCTCACCCGACCCTTGTATGTAAGGGATCAACAGATAATCAGCAAAGCGAATATTACCGCTCAAGTATGCGAATATAGCTAACGCCCCAGCCACCATCACAGTTGGCATGATGGCTAAACCATCCAAACCGTCCGTCAAATTCACAGCATTGGAAGTACCCACTATCACGAAATAAGTGAACACCACAAAGAAGATACCCATATCCAAAGCCACATCTTTGAATATAGGTACGATCAATTGTGTTTCTGCAGGGCTTTGTGCCGTAAAGTACAAAAACAACGCTGCCCCTAAACCACCAACAGATTGCCAAAAATATTTCCAACGAGCCGGTAAACCACGCGAGTTTTTCTCAACCACTTTGCGCCAATCATCTACCCAGCCAACAGCACCAAAAATAAAGGTCACGATGAGAACAACCCATACGTAACGGTTATTCAAATCTGCCCACAACAAGGTACTCACACCGATTGACAACAGAATCAACGCACCACCCATCGTAGGCGTGCCAGCTTTACTCAGGTGAGATTGAGGCCCGTCATCACGTACCGACTGTCCAATCTGCTTCGTCTTAAGAAAATCAATTAAGCGAGGTCCGATAAACAATGACATGCCCAAGGCGGTTAACACGCCCATAATGCCGCGCAAGGTTAAGTATTGAAAAACCGAAACCGCTGAAAAATACTGCGACAGGTAATCGGCCAAAATCAGTAACATCTATTTATCTCCAACGGTCAAACCCGCAACGACTGACTCCATTCCTGCACTTCGGGAGCCTTTAACTAATATTTTAAGATCACTATGCAACAAAGGCTCCATAGCTTTCAGTAAACTGTCCTTATCCGCGAAGTGAGCCACAAGCTCACCTCCCGACGTTTGATACCCCTTTACCGCCTCTTTACACAAATCCCCTACCGCGAAAAATCGATCAATTTTCTGTTCAGCCGCGTATTGGCCTAATGCGTAATGGATAGATTCGGCATCAACACCGAGCTCACCCAAATCCCCTAAAATAAGCATGCGTTCACCCGGTAGCTCTGCCAAGGTATCAATAGCCGCCATAACAGAGCCTTGATTAGCGTTATAGGTGTCATCAATCACTAACGCCCCCGACAAACCCGCCACTGTACACAATCGTCCCTTAACCGCCTTGAAACGTGACAAGCCATCGGCAACCACATCTAACGAAAAGCCAGCAGCCAACATTAGCGCAGAGACCGCCGCTGCATTGGCAATATTATGGGCACCCAACACCTGCAAAGTAACCGTAGCGCTCGCTGCACCATGCACAATATCAAACGCGAAACAGCCGTTCAGCTGACGGCTCACATGGCGCACATACAAATCAGCTTTTTCATGCTTTACACTAAAACTAATCCGAGGTTTATCGCCAATACGTGCAA
This sequence comes from uncultured Gammaproteobacteria bacterium, assembly GCA_937900515.1. Taxonomy (GTDB): domain Bacteria; phylum Pseudomonadota; class Gammaproteobacteria; order Nitrosococcales; family Methylophagaceae. Next base: position 4,967 of record CALCCU010000288.1, read on the forward strand.
GCCACTGCTTGGCCGCCGCATCATCAAGATTGACAACCGCTGTGCCCACAGAAGATAGCCCATCATAGATCTCACCTTTAGCGTCGATAACCCCTTGTAAAGAGCCAAACCCTTCCAAGTGCGCTGCCATTGCATTATTAACCATGGCGATATGCGGGTGAGCTAATGCAACTGAATAAGCTATTTCACCGGCACCACTGGCACCCATTTCGATCACAGCATACTCATGCTCAGGCGACAGCCTAAGCAAAGTTAATGGCACACCAATATCGTTATTCAGGTTTCCCAGGGTAGCGAGCGTATTACCACAATTAGCCAATACGGTTGCCAACATCTCTTTTACTGTTGTTTTTCCACTGCTACCGGTAATAGCGAAGAGCAATCCTGTAAAAAACGAGCGATTATATTCAGCTAGCTTCCCTAAAGCGATACGCGTATCGCTTACAATAAGCTGAGGCACATCAACGGGCAGTTCTCGTTCTACCAGTAAAGCAGAAGCACCAGCATCGATAGCCTGCTCAACAAAGTCGTGCGCATCGAAACGCTCACCTTTTAAGGCAATGAATAAATCTCCAGATTTCACAGCGCGTGTATCGGTTGTAACACCCGTAATACAATTTATGTCGCACTCGCAAGGAGCTAAGCGCGCATCAAGAGGCGCTAACAGTTCATTTAGCGAAAACTCAGGCTTCATCATAATTGCGATTCCTCTACTAACTGTTTCGCTAACTCGCGGTCACTAAACGCAAGCTTCTTGCCCATCACTTCTTGGTAATCTTCGTGACCTTTACCAGCGACTAGCACCCAATCGTCATCATTCGCATGGGCATATGCATACTCAATCGCCGCCCTACGGTCTTCAAAAACTACCGCTGCGCCGGGCGAACTTAGACCATCTACGATCATGCTGATAATAGTCAGTGGGTCTTCAGTTCGCGGGTTATCGCTTGTGATGACGAGTTGATCAGCATGTAACTCTGCAATAGTCGCCATTTCAGCCCGCTTACCTGTATCGCGATCACCACCGCAACCAAACACAACCCATAACTTACCGGAGCAATGCTCACGACAAGCCGCCATAGCCTTTTCCAAAGCATCAGGCGTATGAGCATAATCCACCACCACAACAGTACCGCGCGAAGCAATATAAGACTCCATTCGCCCTGGCACCGCTGTGACACAAGACATAACCGTTGCAATCGCCTTCCCCTTCCAGTCAAGGCGACATAAAACAGCAACGGTTAGTAAAAGGTTGGCGACATTGAAGCCACCTACAACAGAAGAAGAAAACGAAATAGTATCTAAAGCGGGGTAAGAGACATCCACGCTTAAACGTATACCGGCTGATGAGAGCTCACTAACAACAGGCAATACATCCGCTTTGTTATTGCCTATCGCGCTATAGCCGCAGCAATCTATACCCTGATCTTTCAGGCGCTGATATAACTGCTGACCAAACGCATCATCCAGATTAACAACACGCTGCTTAACCGAATAGTCAGTAAATAATCGTGCTTTAGCTTCGCCATATGCGACCATCGTTTTGTGATAATCCAAATGATCACGGCTCAAGTTTGTAAACGCGGCTACAGCAAACTCAACTCCAGCAATGCGCCCTTGATCCAACGCATGGGAGCTCACCTCCATAACAACAACATTAGCCCCTTGAGCGACATAACCCGCCAATAGCTCATGCACTTTAACCACATCTGGTGTGGTATGTGTTGCTGGCGACAACTGGCCTACAAATCCATTGCCAACCGTACCAATCAGAGCTGTTTTCTGACCTAAATGAGTTAACGCCTGCGCCAAATAATGGGCGCATGATGTTTTACCGTTTGTTCCCGTAATACCAATAACGCGCAACTGCTGGCTAGGGTTCCCAAACCACGTACTGATTATTTCACCCGCACGTTGCTGCAAGTTTTCAACCACAACAACTGGAATTGAAAAAACACTGACATCCAGACCAGCAGACGATGCACTATCAAGCAAAGCCGCTACGGCACCCTGCTGGGCAGCTTGCTCTATAAAATCAGCACCACGATGGGAAACCCCGTCGCGCGCGATGAACAAGTCGCCCTCTCTGACTTGACGGCTATCAACACACACTCCCTTTACAAGGCAAGATGCCGCACCATTATCTGGGGCGGCAATACCAAGTTCTGTTAGTGAGCGAGGTGTTAATGTCGTCATTTCATCACCACCGTCGTACTCGGTTTTTCGGGCCACTGATCAGGAGCCACATTCAACATACGCAAAGCATTGCCTGCCACCCGAGAGAAAACCGGCGCGGCTACCTCACCGCCATAATATTCTTGACCTCTTGGATTATTCACCATCACAGCAATAACTAAGCGAGGATCCGAAATAGGCACGACGCCTGAAAAAACCGAAATATACTGATCACCTGAATAGCCGCCGTTCATCGCTTTATGAACCGTTCCAGTTTTCCCGGCCACACGATAACCATAAACAGCCGCTCGACGCCCCGTACCTTTAGGACTAATCACGGTTTCCATCATTTCAAGAACAGAATGCGCTACGTCAGCCGGCATAACACGCTTACCCGTAGCAGGCTCATCTAACTTCAATAAGCTAACCGGAAGCGCGACACCATCATTCGCTAACGGAATATAAGACTGGGCAAGCTGCAACGGCGTAACTGACAGACCGTACCCATAAGACATAGTGGCACGTTCAACAACACGTTTTTCAGGGTAATAAGGCAAACTACCAGCTCGCTCACCAGGGAACCCGCTTCCGGTTGCCTGCCCAAGCCCCACATTTTCATATAAATTACGTACCGCATCCGCATGCATA
>CALCCU010000289.1 GCA_937900515.1 uncultured Gammaproteobacteria bacterium
ACTGCTAATTAAGGTAAACGATCGATAAATGAAACGTTTAATTAGAGTTGTCCCAATAACGGTGATTTAATCCGCAATTATGTTTAAACCATTTTCCCTCTTTGTGGGCTTGCGTTACACAGCTGCAAAACGCAATAACCATTTTATATCGTTCATCTCTCTTGTCTCTATGCTTGGCTTAATGCTCGGTGTAGCGGCACTTATTCTGGTGCTTTCTGTGATGAACGGTTTTGACCGTGAATTAAAAGATCGCATTTTAGGGATGGTTCCTCATGCGAGTATTACTGGATATGATCAGCCGATTGAAGATTGGAAATCTATTTCGAGTACCGTTTTGGATGATCCCCGAGTTATTGGAACCGCTCCGTTTATTCATGCTCAAGGAATGTTAACCAATGCCGGGCAGGTACGTGGAGTTATGGTGCAAGGTGTTGATCCGGAAGCAGAGAAAGCGGTATCCATCGTTGCCGACCATATGCTTAATGGATCTTGGGATACATTAAAAGAGGCTAACTTTGGTATTGTGCTGGGCGATTTGTTAGCTCGGTATTTGGGTGTGCGTATGGGTGATAAAGTCACTCTTGTTCTACCCGAAGCATCTATTAGCGTTGCGGGAGTTACGCCACGACTTAAGCGCTTTACAGTTGTTGGTATTTTTTCGGTAGGGGCTGAATTAGATAGTAGCCTTGCTTATATCAATATTGATGACGCTGCGAAAATTAAGCGTATCCCGGAAGGTGTTGAGGGGATGCGTTTAACGTTAGACGATTTATTTAAAGCGCCCTCGGCAGTCCGGGAAATTGGCTCAAAATTACCAGGTTATGATCTAATCTCGGATTGGACACGTACCCATGGCAATTAAACGTTTCATTTTATCGATCCTTTACCTTAATTAGCAGTAAATCGAGGCTGGATAGGTAAAATGAAACACTATATGGTCTACTTCAGAATATGGTAAGTTTATCTTGTTATATGTTAATCACAAGTGACTGAATTTATTAGGCTAAATAACCATTATGAGCATCCTTAACGAGCATATAGACCTGATTACGACCGCATTCGATCAGTTTAGTGCCGACTTGATAGTATTTAGCCAGCATCTTGCCAACTCAACACGACCTATCTTTTTAGGCAATCCACCAGACCCTTTTCAAACAGCCAAACATCAGGCTATCGATCTATTCAGCAATATATGGCACCAGGATAACGGCGACGGACGTAAAACCAAAAGTTACTATGGCCTAGTGGGCTGTGATGACACCCTCATTAATTCAGCCCACCAGCTCAATGCCAGCAAAGCCAATCTCAAACAGGCCATTAGTATACTCAAACAAAAAGGTTTAGCTGAATTAAATCAAACTCTACATCAACGATCGGCCATTATTAATGAAGCATTGAATAAACAGGGTTTAGGGAGGCTTCACCTTAAACAGTGTTACCGAACATTACCTATTGTTGAATCATGCCCTGATCGTGTCCGTTTTAGCTGGTACACCAGCGGCCGTAGTATCAAAAAAATCACGGTGAAAGAAGCCATTGACAAACTACTTAAGATGGGAAGTGACAAACCTCATATTGCCCTACAACTTGATAAATTACAGCGCCTAAATAGCTACACTCCTTTAGCGCAAATTCAGTCTCAAGCACCGCTTATACGAGCCAACTTTGCATGGAAAACAGAAAACGATCAATGGAAACGCCAAGCACGCAATTGCCCACTACCCATCCTAATTCCACTTGCAGCCAACCAAAATCTGCCTGAGTGCAACCGCTTACCCGACAAAGCACCAACAGAGCGACAGCGCGCTTTAAGAGCAGACAACCTCATTGATCCCGAGCCTTTCATACCCAGTTTGCGTATACATTTGTACTGCGGTTAACCAACAACAAAACCATCATCCGTTCTTCACCGAAACGTAACATTACCGCTCTAAGGTATGTGGAGCTATAACACATAAACATCGGAGCAGATGATGAAAACAATCGCGACTACACTCTCGCTAGCCGTCGCAGTCGCCATGGCTAATGCCGCTCAGGCCGATATTTTGCCCGCTTATCAATCCGGCAGTGATTGGTTTACTGAAGCGCAAACAGCCATTGCAGATAAAACTCAGTTAGAACGTATCAAAGCAGCTAAAAACGTCATTTTATTTGTTGGCGATGGCATGGGAATCTCCACTCTCACTGCAGCTCGTATTCTAGAAGGTCAAAACAACGGGAATACCGGAGAAGAAAACCTGCTTTCATTTGAAACGTTCCCCTATTCTGCTCTAGCTAAAACCTATA